>CAYZYB010000272.1:0-6617 GCA_964481505.1 uncultured Planctomycetaceae bacterium
CAGCTCACTCGAAGGACTGCGAAGAACTCCGGGATTACTTCGGCCGCACGTTCCCAACCGGCTGCAGCGGGCAATGTGCCGCCACAAAAGTTTCTTCTCGATCGCCGATATCGAACGCCACCGTAACAGTCGCACGTGTCGATTCGTCACTGGCTCCCACAACAATTCCGCGACCATATCGCGGGTGACGAACACTGGTTCCGACGGAAAACCCGTGACTTGGCGGCGGCGAAACGTCCGACGATGCCGAGCCTGTGTGAACGACCGTTTCAAGGGGAACTTTTCCACTCGCAACACCAGCAGACGTAACCTGCGGTGACACAGTCTTAGGCGGCTTCAGCCCGGCCAGTCTCTTTTCCAAATCGGCGCCCGACATAACGTTCAACGCCCCTGGCTTCGGCGACGAAGCTTCGCGACTCTTCGCTTCCGCATAACGCTGGCGAGCTTTCTGTACATGTTCGCTGTATACAGATTTTTTTTGCACCGGAGGAACCGGCGCGTCGCCTTCAGCAACAACATCGAGCACCATTTCCGAAACGAACGGACTCGATATCGTCGTTCGCCGGATGCCTCGAAAATTTCGCTCACGAGTCTGCGTCAAATTCAATTCCTGCATCGCTCGAGTCACGCCCACAAACAACAAGCGACGCTCTTCCTGATAGGCCGACGGATTACCGTTACCGACGGCTCGGTCGTGAGGAATCAGTCCCGTTTCTACGCCGATGATGAAGACAACGGGAAACTCAAGCCCCTTCGCAGCATGCATCGTCATCAGTGTGACAGCCCCCTTGCTGCTATCGACATTGTCCGCCTCGCTGGTCAGACTGGCCAATTCAAGAAATCCCTGAAGCGATGGCGGATTGCCCGGTGTGTCGTGAGCTTTTTCATATAACCGCGCGGCACTGACGAGTTCGTGGATGTTTGCCACTCGGTCCTGATCAACTTCTTCGTCGGCATCTTTCCAAAGGTTGATATAGTTGATCTGATCGATCAGCTGTTGAATCAAACCAGCGACGTTACCGTCCTGCGACTTTTCCCACAGGTGATGAATCAGTTCAGAAAATTCCTTCAGGGAGTTTTGAGCCCGCGTTGTGAGCGTGGAGATTTCATCCGCTTTCCCAGCCGCCTGCAGCATCGAAATTTCGTTCGCGACGGCGTAGGCCGTGAGTCGCTGGATCGTCTTTTCCCCCACACCGCGAGCCGGACGGTTCACGATGCGTTCGAACGCCGTATCGTCGCCCGGGTTTTCGATAATTCGCAAATACCCCAGCAAATCCCGCACTTCGGCACGTTCGTAAAACGAATATCCGGACGCCATTTGAAACGGAACATTGTGCCGCGACAAAGCCGTCTCCAGAGGCCGCGACAACGCATTAACACGATAGAACAACGCGAAATCGGAGTACTTTCGTTTCCCCGCTTCGACCTGCTCGACGATTTCTTCGGCAATGCTATTCGCTTCAGTTTCGGCATTGTCGTAGATTCGAAGCTTCACCGAATCGCCGTCTTCGTTCTTCGTAAACAGAGCGTTCCGATGACGCCGCGTGTTCTCCGAAATCAATTGATCCGCGCACTTTACAATACTAGCCGTACTACGAAAGTTCTGATCCAACGCCACGATGTGAGTGCCCCTGAAGTCTTCTTCGAACTGCCGAATATTTTCCGGCCGCGCGCCGCGCCAACCGTAGATCGACTGATCCGGATCACCTGTCACACACAAATTGGGACAATGCTGCGACAGCGCTTTTACGATTCGATACTGCGCGTGGTTTGTGTCCTGGTATTCATCAACCATCACAAAACGATACTGCAGGTCGAGAAGCTCTCGCAGCTCTTCATTCCCCGAAAGCATGTCCACAACGTGAAGGAGCAGGGCGTCGAAATCGACGCAGTTTTGCTGTTGTAGCAGTCGTTCGTATTCGGGGAATACATCGTACACCACAGCATCCAGCGGATCGCCGACGCGTTCCTCGTACGATCTCCGAAACTGTTGAGCGTCGATGAGTTCGTTGCGAGCTTTACTGATTCGATTCAAAACGCGCCGCGGCGATGCATTGGTCGTATCGCGACCGACGTCCTTCATGATCTTTCGAACCAGCGACGCCTGATCGTTCGAATCGAGAATCGTGAAGTTCTCTTTAAGCCCCACCTGGTCAGGCCAACGCCTCAACAGCCGCGCACAGAATCGATGGAACGTACTAACTTCGACCCGAATTCCGCCCAGCAACTGCTGAACACGTTCCGCCATTTCGCGAGCAGCTTTATTGGTGAAAGTAAGAGCCAGCACATCCTGCGGCTCGACCCCCTGCGACAGCAATTTTGCAATTCGCTGCGTAATAACTCGCGTCTTCCCGGACCCAGGTCCGGCCAGCACCATCATCGGCCCTTCAAAGTGATCGACGGCCTCTTGTTGAACGGGAGTAAGCTGCTGAGTCATGTGTTCTTCCATGAATTTCCAATTAGCCTCCCATCATCGGCCCGCCACAACCAGAAATCAACCCGGACCGTCAGCGTTTTCCCGGGATAAAACAGCTCAGGAAAAACAGAAACAAAGCTGAAACGCTGCAAACAATCGAGACTGCCCCATCGAACACAAAAAGCGATAAACTCACCACACACGACCTTAGCCACACCCACCTACTTCCCACCGGGCCAAATTGAGGAACGACGATCGAACGTTCATGAGGCGCCCCAACCAGAATCTCTGGACAGTGTGGAGAAAGGTAGAGTAGAGCGGAGAAACGCTGATGCACTGAGGAAGCAGAGTGCGAATCCGCCCATCACCTTCGCGTCTTTGCGTCTTTGCGGTCAAAAATTTCCACTGCCCAACATCTTTATGTGGAGATAATTCAAGTAGCGTGTGTCTCTTCCAGGCACAAAAAGTAGTAGATTTTCTTTGGAGGGGTTTATGACGTTCTTCCGCTACGACTTATCCTTATTGGGTTGACGTTCAACGCTCTCTGGTAAACTGTTCGGTGTTGCGACGCTTTTTGACTTCGGTAAGAAGCGGTGTTGTAAAAACCTTCCGTTGTGCGAGCTAGCCCGATGGAGCCATTGGCTTACGTATTCGTTGCAGTTGCGGTTATCGCTGGCGCGGTACTGCTTCGGATTGATTTGCGTAGACAACACCGAACTCGTAAAGCGGTAAACGATTTCCTTCACGGCTCCAACTGCCCATCCTGTTCCGGCACATTCCAAAACTGGACGGGACAAGTTAGCTCCAATCACTATCAGTTTGTCGATCTGGAGATCCCGAGCGTGTTGTGTGCGACTTGTTCCAAATGCGGCGAAACTACTGACATTTTCCACTACACCGATGAGCGAATGGAACTGTCACCGTTACGGTACCGGCGCCGCTAACGTCTGTATGTCGTGATAAGTCAAGTGGTGTGCGTCTCTTCCGGGAAAAAAGCAGTCGTTCTTTTGGGGAGGGGTTATGATGCGACTCCGCTACCACTTTCCTTGTCAGTACAGTAGCCCATGATTGACGTGCAATGCTCTCAACGTCCGTTTCCTGGCGAAGTCTCGCTCAGCTTCTTGATGAAGAGCTGGCTGCTTCAAACATCTGTTCGTCTTCAATCCGAAGGCGACGGGAACAGCTGTTCGGTGGTCCGCTTTGCATTGCAGAGTGCATCATAGATAAGCGAGAGCCAGTGCCGGGACTGTGCCCTGGCCACATATGACTGCGCGGTGTGAATTAGTGGCTCGCTTTGCGCTGCTTGTCACGCGGGACGATAACCAGGATGACGCCATTGTTTCATGTGAGTCGTCAAGGCCGCGAAATGTTGAGTAAGCAACTCGGAAAGCCGCTCTGCCTTGAAAAACTAAGAGGCTTTCGACAATCGCGGCAACGTTGGCGATTGACGGCGCGATTGCCTATCCTTGCCGACATACCTTTGACGACATCATTCAGGATTCGAAATCCATGACATCGAGAGTATTTGTCGCTCGCGAAATCCCCGCCGCCGGTCTTGATCGAGTGCGACAGGCGACGAACTGTTCCGTTTGGCCTGAACGACTGCCGCCAGCGCCCGAAGTGCTCATCAGGAATTCGGTCGGATGTCATGGCGTGCTTTCGCTACTGAGCGACCGGATTGACGCTGCTTTCTTTGATGCCGTGGGGCCTCAACTGAAAGTCGTGAGCAACTTTGCTGTGGGCTACAATAACATCGATGTTGATGAAGCAACAAAGCGTGGCATCGCCGTCGGCAACACTCCAGGCGTGTTGACAGATTCTACCGCTGACACTGCCCTCGCCCTTTTACTGGCAGCCGCAAGATGCGTGCGGGAAGGAATCGAAAACGTCAGCCGGAAAGAATGGCTGACCTGGGAACCAATGGGGTTTATCGGGCAGGATCTGGTCGGAAAAACAGTTGGAATTGTGGGTATGGGACGAATCGGTCAAGCCACCGCCCGACGTCTGCACTTCGGGTGGGGCATGAAAGTGATCTACACTTCACGGTCGCCTAAGCCGGAAGCGGATCAGGAACTGACTGCCACGCGAGTGTCTCTGGAGCAGCTTTTGTCGGACAGTGATTTCGTTTCGGTGCATACTGATTTAAATCCTGAAACGACACGGATGTTTGGTGCAGCGGAATTCGAAGCCATGAAATCCACCGCCGTGTTCGTCAACACGGCGCGCGGTGGAGTTGTTGACGAGTCAGCTCTGCAAACAGCGTTGAAAACAGAACAGATTTTCGCCGCCGGTCTGGACGTAACAGATCCTGAACCGCTTGCGGAAGACAGTGGCCTGCGTGAATTGCCAAACTGCGTCATTCTACCGCATATCGCCAGCGGAACAGTGGCCAGTCGCGACGCGATGGCAGAAATTGCAGCCGACAACCTGCTGGCGGGGCTGGAAGGCAAGCCACTGCGGCACCAGGTAAATCCGCTGTGAAGAATTTCATAAACTTTGCCTGCGTTTGCATCGGACTTGCGGCAGCTGGCTGTTCCAACAGTGCCACAGAATTCGACGAGGCGTCGACATCGAAATCTACACAACCGTTTGTCGCGGTGAGTAGCTATCCCTTGTATGCGATGGCTCACGCAATTGTGGGGGACGCGGCAACAGTGAACTTTTTGTGCCGCGATATCGCATCACCACAAAATTGGAAACCGTCAGTAGGAGACATCGCTGCGATCCAGTCCGCCGACCTGATCATGCTTCACGGGGCAGGGTACGAACCGTGGGCACAGAACCTCAGCCTGCCGCGATCACGAACCGTGATCACATCGTCGGCCTATGCCACGGAGCTCTTGCAGGTTGATGGCGCGATCACGCACCAACACGGGCCGAAGGGAGCCAGTGCTGCCAGCCAGGTGGCGTGGGCCACGTGGCTAAATCCTGAACTGGCCAGCAGACAGCTGGAGCAAGTCGAATTGGCTCTGTGCAAACTGCTGCCCAATCACAAAGACCACTTCACTCAGCGAGCAGCAGTGATGGCCGACCAGTTCGACACTCTTCATGCACGACTCCAGGTACTCCAAGGCAAACCAGCAGGGCGAAGCGGGTCGATCTCCGTTGTTGCCGACAGTCCAAATTTCGTCTACCTGACGTCAACGCTGCAGTGGAAAATGCATGCCATCGAAAACGCAGGAGCGGTTGGCCAGTTGGCCGCAGCGGTTTCAGAATTTCACCCGCGGATACTGCTTTTTCAGAAGAATGGCCCCGCGGAACTGAAGAAGGCATTCGTAGATTCCAAAGTGACCGCGGTGGCCATCGATCTGTGCGAACAGGAAGACGTCGAAACAGCCTTCATGGTGCGCATGACAGAAAATGTCGATCGCCTGGAGGCTGCGATGGATGAGTTGAACTAGAATTCATCGCGTGCCGGGATTCGCTGGAAGTGGCACCTGATCGACTCCATCGCTCGGCTCATGCCAGTCGCGGCAACAAAACGAAAATCACTCGCGAACAGCTGCTGCCGTGTCGATGGCGGAGTCGATTGGGTATGTTCGAAGAAAGTTGCGAAATTGGAAGGTGGCCATCGCTGGAGCGAGGGACGAGCGAACCCCCAGGGTTTCCTTCGCAAGCTCAGTCCAACCCCGGCCACCCATTTCAAAGGCAACGATTGGATACCACACCCTTCGATGGTCGATTCGAACAACTCCGCCAGCGGTAGTCGCTGACTAAAGAATTCGCTATCCTGCCAATAAGTCCGTCACCAAAAAACATCAGGCAAATTCCTTGTCCCGCGAACCCGCGTATTCTGATTCTGAAGTTGAAGCCCTGGGGCTAAATCGGGAGCAACTTGCGCGACACATTGCCATTATTATGGATGGCAACGGACGGTGGGCTCAGCAACGCGGCTTCCCACGGATCGAGGGACATCGAAACGGAGTTCATTCTGTACGAGCAATCGTCGAAGAGTGTTCGCGTCTGGGACTCGAACAGCTTACGTTGTACTGTTTTTCCAGCGAGAACTGGAAACGATCAAAAATCGAAACAACACTTCTGATGAAGCTGTTGCGACATTATCTGGTTGAAGAACGGAAATTGATTCAGGAGCAGGGACTGCGTTTTCGAGTCATCGGAAACGTCGAAGAACTCGATCCCGCGATCCAAAAGGAAATCGCAATCACGGAAGAAGTGTCGGCGAAAAACACCGGCATGATGT
>CAYZYB010000273.1:0-6597 GCA_964481505.1 uncultured Planctomycetaceae bacterium
CTTTTGTCGAACTGGCTGGGTCAACCTGATCGGCGTACTTGTTGAAGAACCGGAAGGAGTCTCGAATGGATTCGTTTTCCGGCTTCGCGGCTTCTTTCAAAGCACTGACCGAGACGTCCCAAATGCTTAGGCCGGAGTTCAAACCACCGATCGCGGCCCAATAGAATCCCAGGTTCTGGTTTTGTTGGAACACCTCGCGAGTCCAGGACTGGTCCATTTCGGCTCGGTTGAACAAGCCGAGGCCTTCCGGATCTACCAGAAACTGCTGGTGTGTATCGACCCAGCTTTGTTCGCCCGTCAGGTGAGTTCCTCGTGCATAAGCATTCGACTCCTTAATGCCGAAGTTAGTGCCGAATGTTTCCAAAACGAAGTTCCACTCGTCCGTCCCGAACTTGAGGTTGTTGAACAGGAACGTCATTTCGCGACCGGTTTCATCTGTGAAAGCAGACTGCCAGTGCAACCAGGATTCTTTGCGGAACTCGTTCCACTCTTCGTCACTGAGGTCGTAACCAAGAGCTTCACTTTCTGGTGTCAGATTCCCTTTGTACGGGACTTCGTCACCCGTGGCTCCGTTTTGCGGGAAGACGAACGTGATGAGGTCTCGATGCTCGTGCGTGTTCACGAAGTTCGCGAACTCATCGATCAGGTCGAAGTACAATTCCTGGTACGCGTCACTCAGGTAATACGGATGGTTCGTGAACTTGTCGTGATCTGTCTGAACCACGGGAACACCATGATCGTAGATCCATTCCGGAGACTCCGGACCGACGTTGATTTTGAGTGTAATGACCTGGCCATTCTCGGCGGCAAAGAGGATCGCATCGTCCAGCACCGTAAAGTCGTATCCCTTGTCTCCGTCGACTGGTTCCTTTTGAAGGTCAGACCACTTTGGGCTAAACGTGTTTCCTTTTAAGAAGTCGAAGTCTACAGAATCGGGACTGAACTGCGGATCAGCGCCTCGGTTCCAGACACCAAAGGTTTCCGTTGAAATCACACTTGTCTGAGCGGCCGGTGTGAACTCAAGCCAGTCGAGGCCCATGAAGTCGCCGACGATTTCAAGCCGAATCACGCGGTCTTCGCCCGGCCATGCGGTGAGGTCGACGTTCTCAAGAGTCACTTCTTCGCCAGACGCAGCGGTCAGGTTGAACACTCCAAGCTCTGTGAAATCTGAGGTGAAGTTTTCATCGCCGATGAGCAGTCTTACCGAATCGTTTTCTCCGCCCCAGGCTTTTCGCAACGTGATGTTGTACACGCCGCCCTGAATGTCTGTCGTGTATTCCAACCACTCACCGTCGCGAATGGAATTCGTGATCAGGGAACCGTTGGTATCAACGCCTTCGTCCGGTCGGAAGGTGTCGCTGGCGTCGTTCTGTGGCGTGGTGTCGGAATAAGCAACTCCCTCGCCGCCGTTGTCGTACTGTTCCAGTTCGATCCGCGTTGTGACTCCGCCAAGTGCAATCGTTCGGTCGACGAACGCGGTCTGGGCGGGGGCGTCGAATTGAATGGAATCGACGTCGAAGTCACCGTCCAGAAATTCAAGTCGCACAACGGAATCAGGGCCGGCCGCGAATGCCAGATCGACTCCTTCAAGCCACAGTGGTGAGAATTCGCCACCCGTGTCGGGCACGTCAACGGTGCCGAGTTCCTGCAGGAAGCCAGCGGAATTGCTGGTCGCGGCGAGCACTCGAATCTGACCGCCCGCTTCCGTCGACGAAACGTTTACGCCCACGTCGTACGGTGCGGCGGTGATGTCGGCGGTGTATTCGAGCCATTCGCCGTCGACGATGTTGCCGACGACGGTGTTGGTTCCATCGCTGGACACGTCAACGCCAGTCTCACTACGGAAACTTCCCAGCGTGTTGATTGAATCGCTGTCGTGATAAGCGATGCCGTCAGGTCCGTTGTCAAAATGTTCGGCTTCAATCGTGGTTCCGTATTCGATGGTTGTCGTTTCGAACGGCGTCTGCAACGGAGCACCAGGCGTCAGGTCGATCGGAGACCGACCGCTGGCGATGTCCGCGTTGATCAGCAGATTGCCCGAATCGGTGCGATAGTAGACCATCCCTTCCGTTGCACTGCGAAGAGCGTCTTCGGTGAAGACTTCTGTTATGCCTCGCGAATTTGTCGGAGTGTGATTTCCGGCGGCGACGATTTCCAAAACGATTCGTGAGTCATCCACTTGCTGGCCGTAGGCAGGGACCAGATCGGGGCGGTCTCCATCAGCATTCCGCAGGTGAAGCCGGAATTCATTTTCCGGAACTCCGTCCTTCATGAACTCAACAGTAAATGTTCCATCGACGTAGCCGTCAGCTTCTGTCTTGGCTGCTGATTGAACCCAGGACAATGCACCGTTTGCCTGGCCGCTCAAGACATCAACAACGTCGCCATCGGCGGCTGTGAAGCGAACCAGAGGGTCACCCGTTTCATTGGCGAAGTCGTAGGTTTGGCTCTCAACACGCACGCGAGTGTAAATATCATCTGTCAGCCAGGCACCCCCGCCAGGCAGTTGGACATCGTCACCATCGACCAGGAAATCAATATCGGGAACGATGCTGTAGCCAATGCCGCCACCGAAAACGGAGGTCAATGTTCCGTCCAGGTCCACGACAGCCTTGCTCCAGTGCTGCGGGCTGTTGAGGTCATGGCCATCGGCCGAGTCTCGTTGAAAATCTGAAACGGCATGCGAGATGTTGTCGATCGTTCCATCGTCTTCAAACGACGTGCCTCGGAACGAGTGATACATCGACGGACCGAATGAGCTGCCTTCCACCTGGAACGCAAAAGCATCTTCGTCGCCGAAGCCGGCAAAGTGAGTATTCGTGTAGAGTCCTGCACCGTCGTAAAGTCGTGGGCCGCCGACCTGAACATCATAATCAGCATTCCCGCTGCTGTGACCGATGAAGAGACTGTTCGTATATTCCGTTTCGCCGACTGACCAGGCAGCGTTGTAACTGTCGGCGACTTTGATGTCGTTAAAGAACAGCGTTTCGGAATCGCCTCGGTGATACAGTGCTGCGCCGCTGGCTTTGTAGTTGGTGAATCCATTGACGAAATGCTGCGTTGTCGAATTGGCGTCAGCAGGATCCGTTCGCGGAGAGTAACGATTGGCAGCTGCCGTTGTTCTCAGTTCGCCAGTCGGATTGCCATCCTCGATGTCCTCGCCTCGGTCGAAGTTCAATCCGACGGGTGTCGAGTGAGACGTGTTGTTATCGAACTGCCCAAAGGCCGCGAAGATCGGAATGATGTCGTCGTAGTCCGGGTCGTTTGCAGCGTCACCCAGAACGGTTCGCGGTAGCACGTACCAAAAACCAGTTCCGGATGTTCCTGCCGAAACGTTGCCAACAAACGAGTTGGTTGGGTTCGTGATCCAGAACGCTGCCGAACCCTGGAAGCGAGAACGTGTCTCCGCAAAACTGTCATGAGTATCGACAACGAATGGGTCCGTCAGGCCTGTCGTGTCACCGCTTCTGTCCTGTCCGCCGACTTCGTGGATCCCCAGAGCAATGTTGCCAACCAGTGTGTTGCCAGTTTCAACCCCGTCTTCAAAGAAGAATCCGTGGCCATGAACATCGTGCAGGACAACACCTTCAATGTGCAGATTGGATGTGCCATGAATGGTCACGCCGCGATTGTTTGAGTTCGTAATCGACGCGTTCCGCAGCACATCACCCGAACGATCTTTGCCTAAGTGCCAGTGAATCGGATAGCGTCCTTTCTGACTGGACTGGCCAAGGCCATCCAATTGAACGCCGTCCACGATGATCTGTCCGGAACCAGGCATGAACATCAGATGCCCGCCGACGCCATTGGTCAGCTGCTGCTCCGGAGCGACGGCCCATTCCGCATCGGTGAGACCGTTGGCTCGAATGCGATCGTCAAACTGAGCGTTGGCACGGTCACCGAGTTCGACGTCGGTATCCTGAGAAGCCAGGCCCTGCACTTTGACATTGCGGCTTAGCAAAGCCACTTCGGCTCGCAAATCAATTTCGCGTGACTGGGAAGCCGGAGCTGTTCCTTCTGCCGGATCGTCACCGTAAGTTTCGATTTCGCCGTAGTGACGGAAGTCGAGCGATTCATCCAGTTGAATCGTGCTGGTGCCATCGCCGTTATCATTGATGGCCGTGATCGTTCGGACATCTTCTTCCGTGTAGTCATAGGACGAACTCGCGATCACGATCTGGTCGCCGACTTCCCAATTCACCACACCATCATCTGCGGCAGAAGTGACGAATTCATCGCCGTTGGTCGCACCCTGGTCAAAGTTTCGCTCAATCAGATTGGCAACCGTGATTGACGTGTCGCCCGCTTCAGCCGTCGCGTCCAACTTGGTGAAGCTCAGTTTTTCTTCACCGTAGAATTGAACGCGGCCGCCCATGGCCGTCATCAGAAAGCCGTCGTTTTGCGAAATGTTCATCGTGCCCGTGGCGGTTTCAATGACATGATTCGCGTACTTGTCAGACCCCGTTAGATTCAGAGTGAACGTGCCGGTGTCGTAACGATCTTCTTCTGAACCGACCTGGAATTCGCCACCGCTGTTCACGTGAACCCATCGAGTCGTCAACGACTTGTCCAGGTCCGCGTCTCCGCTACCTTCATCGGTGGTGGCATCCAGCGTCAAAGCAACGTGGTACCATTGCTTCGACGCGATGCCGGTTTGAGTGATCCAGTCGCCCTGCCAATTGCTTTCGCCCGCGGGTCCATTCCAACCGCCCGCATAAAGCGTGTCGCCGTCGAGGTACACGTTGAGGCCGCGTGTCGCTCCGCCTTGTTCGTAGATTGTCTGGACACCGTCTGTGTCATCGACCTTGAACCACAACGACACTGTCTTCTCGGTAAAGGTGCCTCGATTCAGGTCAGTTGAAGAACTCACGTAGAAGGCGTCACCGTCTCCGTCCAACCTCAGGTTTGACTGAGAATAGGCATCACCGACATAGGTCCCATTGTCTTCAACCGAATCATTGGCGGCCAGATCAACGAACCCGCTGTCTGCATCACGGAACATCCATAGCGACGCGAGATCAGTTTGATCGACGTCTTCCCAGCGAGCATCGTTACTGATGGTCTGGATCTCTGTTTCAGTCAGAGCTCGATTGTAAGTCGCAACTTTGTCGATCCGTCCATCCAGAAAGTCGCCTCCGCCCAGGCGTTGCCCCAGGTGAGTTCTTGTCTGTCCGTTGTTTCCGCCAATGCCGATCGGATCAGCGTGAGACCACAGCTGAGAACCAGCGGCGTCACCAACCAGGTTTCCGTCGACATACAACTTCAACCGGCCATCAGCGACTTCCGTTGACGCTGCCGAATCGGATTCTTCCGTAACAATCAAGTTGCCCTGAACCACCAGTTCCTGAGCAAAGTGATCCGCCCCATCCAGTTCCACAGAAACACCCTGACTGATAATCGCCCGAGTGTCCTGATCAGGAACCCCATTGTCCCACGTGTTCGCATCAAACCAGTCGCCACTATTGATCGCGATGGTCGTCAGTAGCTGCCTGTTTTCCAAAAGCTCCAGGCTGGCCGCTGGCTGTCCGCCTTGATTCACGCAAGTCCGCCGGCGCTGCCGCATTCTGCGAGTGGAACCATGGCCGGCAGAAGCAAGCATCTGTCGTACGGAAGCCTTGAACGCTGCAATCGATGAGAACATTTTAGAGATTCCTGAATAGGGACCAGAAAGGAGTTCGACCGACTGCATCAGCCATCGTTCCTTGCGAAGAAGGCATGCTGAAAAGGGCCGTCAGTAGGAATACTGCTGCGAAGCGGGCGATCTAAACGAAAATCCAACAAGTCCCGTTGTTTCTTTTCGTTCCCGCAGGCACTTCGCGCTTGTATCGCTGGTGGCAGTATTCGGACGCTCATTGTGAACGATTCTCATAGTAGCTCGGCTCTCCGAGCCGAGACCCGTCACTTCCCGGCTCTCCGAGCCGAGACGGAATGCTTCTCTCGGCTCGGAGAGCCGAGCGACTTTGCAATCACGCAAGAAGAAACTCTTGCCGGACTTGTTGTCACTCAACGCCGGACCGCTTTCGATGATCTTGGCGTCGCCTTGCGCATGGGGCCAGCCATCAATCAGCTGCGCGGAAACAGAGACTGGCTACGAACGAGGATTCGGTGTGTTCAGCCATTCCACTTTCGTACCATGCTGAAGTCGCTCGGTGAGGAAACTGGCGTGAGACGGCATGCACCACGCACCGAAGTAGGCTCGCCGGAAGCGAACACCTTTTTTTTGCGAGCACGTCGCTTCTGTTGTTGATTCTCGAAGCGATCTTCATTAGAGCCTATGCTGAGATCTCAGCATGGACTCTACGAGAAGACCGACAGTTATCCTGTTTTCGAGCCTCTGTTCGCATACTGCGAAACCGGTCTCCTACAGGTGAGTGGAAATCAATGATCACGCGCAACGAGCAAGAGGACAGCTCTCTATGAAAAAGATATGGTCGACTTTGAACCTCAGAGTGCTTGCATTTGCCCTGTGCCTTTGGGCTACGGTCGCGAGCGCAAGTGAGCCAGCGCGGGTTATCGTTTGCACAGACATGAAGGGGGTCGAATCGAATCGGGATCTGGATGATGTGGCTTCGATGATTCGATTGTTGGTTTATGCGA
>CAYZYB010000274.1:0-6585 GCA_964481505.1 uncultured Planctomycetaceae bacterium
CCCCGCCGCTTTGATGAAGATCGGAGTGCTCCAGCCGCGCGCGTCTTCGCGTTTGGTTCGCCACACTTCGCTACCTGTTTTCTTGTCGAAGGCCGCGATAAAGGCGTTGGTGTCCGCGTCGCAATTTTGGATGACGAGGTCACCGAACAGCACAGGACATGCAGCAGTTCCCCAGGGGCTTTCGAAGTTTCCCAGTGGTTTCTTCCATAGCTGTTTGCCTTCGACGGAGTAGCAGAACAACCCGCCACCTTTGCCAAAGAAGGCATAGACTCGTTCGCCGTCGGTGACACAGGTTGAAGAAGCCCACCCGTTCATCTTGTGACTCGGTTCCGGGTCTCCTGTCCACACGATGTCGCTCCACAATTCGTCGCCGTCTTCACGACGCAGACACGTGATCACTCGCTGACGACCGTCGTCGATGGCGGATGTCAGAAAAATTCGGTCACCGGAGATGACGGGTGACGACTGGCCTCTGCCTTTGAGTGGGACTTTCCACGTCACAGAATCCGGTCCCCATTTGATGGGAAGGTCTGAGTCACTGGCATGGCCATTCTGTTGTGGACCGCGCCAACTCGACCAATCGGGCTCGGCCGCGCACAATGCGTTGCCAAGGGTTGAGCTAAGGGTCAATAGAGGCAGGGCGATACTTAGTGCTGGTCGCATAGGGGTTTCCTTGGTCCCGATCCTGTGTTGGCAAGTCGGGTTCGTATCAACAGATCGAAGGATTTTTGTCGGCAAATACTACACTGCCTGGTGTCCCTGGAAACGTTAGGCCAACGATAACTTCGACGAATGCTGCAGAATCCGGCGCCAAAGCTGTCGCGTTCCGGGTTTGAGTGCTCAGGCCGCCCAGAAAATCGATATATTACTCGAAAAGGTGTTTTTGAAGTAATATACTGTTTTAAGGTGATAATTGGGCAGCGGAATAGAGTCGTGGTGAATAGCGTCATTACAGCAGATCTTGTGGAGAGTACTCGGCGCAGCATGTCGCAAAAGAGACTGGCGGTTGAGCTTACGTCGATTTTCTCGGATCTCGCTGATTTTATTGAACCAGGCGGTGTGCTGCTGCCGTTTACACTTTTCCGCGGTGACTCGTTTCAGGGTGTGCTGGCCGGTGTTGAAAACACCCTGCTGGCCGCGTTGTATCTGCGGTGTTCGATTCGCCGGCAACTTCAGCTTGATGTTCGTCAGGCGCTGGGGCTGGGGCGCACGGATGAACTTGTCAGTGATTCCACATTGCAAAGTACGGGCGAGGCGTTTGTCTGTTCGGGGCGTTTGCTGGACGACATGACGAAGCACAGGAAGCAGTTTCGGCGAATCGCGGTTGCTTCCAGTAGTGAGCAGTTTGACGCAGAATTCAATACACACTTCGAACTGCTGGAGGCGATTGTTGAGGATTGGACAGATCGTGAATCAGAGGCCGTGTTTTTGAAGTTGCATAAATGGACACAAACAGAAATAGCGGAGTATCTGAACATCAATCAAAGCGCGGTCCACAAGAGACTGAAGGCGGCCAAGTGGACGGCTGTTGTTGAACTTCTGAATCGCTGGGGCGAAGCGTCGGTCCGGATGATGCAGGTCGATCAATCATGACAGAGGAATCTCCAAAATGAATGACTTTCCCGGTTACGCTGCCGCCACTATGTTTCGGATCATCGCGGTATTGGCCATCGTCCGTTACTGGGCGAACTCTCGCTACCGCGCCGACGTCAGCCTGCCGGATTCCTCAGAGTATGAAACTGATCCGGTTGCGCGCAGTGAGAAACGTGCTCGGCAAAGATCGCGATCTGTTCGCTTGTTGCTGACGTGGGTTGTTGGTGCCTTGATCGTGTGGTTATCCGGCTTGCCGATGATCGCATCAAGGCCATCGCGTTTCGATCCGTCTTATTGGGGAGGGTTTGGGGTTGCCGTGGTTTTCCTTTCGGTGATCTTCTTTGCGGCAGAATGGGCGGCGACGAGTAGCTTTCGTACGTTCCTGAACATTGTGGGTTGGGTGTGTGCTTTTTTCGTGAGTCTGGTGTACTGCGGAGCCGTCGTAGATCCTTCCAATGTGTTGGGACGGATTTGCCAGGTCTTGCTGGTGGAACCGCGGGTCTGGACGTTGTTGATTGCCTATTTTGTGGTGTTGTTTCCGGCGGGAAACATGATTGGTAGGTTTATGGATCGCTGGGCGGGGCAACTGCCGCCGGATCAGGGCCTGCCAGGAGCCGGGCAGTGGATCGGACGGTTGGAGCGGTTCCTTATTCTTAGCCGTCTGTTAGCGGCGCAACCTACTGGTATCGCGGTTCTGGTGACCGCAAAAGGTGTGCTTCGCTTCGGCGAAATCAGAAACGATGCAGACCCCAACAATCAGCGGCGGCTGGTGGAGTACATTCTTGTGGGCACAATGATGAGCTATGCAGTGGCGCTGTCGGTCGGCTGGATCACACTGCATCTCCGTGTAGATGTCGTCAAACGCAACGACACTGACGAGCGGGCTTGCCACATGCTTGGTCGGTGTCTCAGTTTCGTCAGCCACACCGAAAATCTGAAGCGGTTGCTCGACATCAATATTTGCTTCGACCATGATGGACGACGGTCCGTCGTTGTTCGTGCTCATGAGACATCTGTTACTTTTTTCGTTGATCCCTCGTATGAATCCTTTTGGCTTGTTTATTGTTGCGGCTGGTCTCTTCTGCGTGAGTGGAGCAGTTTTCGACTGGAACTTTTTCATGAACAGCAGCAAGGCATGGCTCTTTGTGAAGCTTTTGGGGCGCAAGGGCGCCAGAGTGTTCTATGTTCTGCTCGGCGGTCTGATAACGGTTCTTGGCGTCTTGCTAACGCTGGGAATTATTAAGGACGCCCAATAGCGGCTGGATTGCCAGAGGCTGTTTTCTGACACGCTGTCTTACGGTGCCACCATGAATTCTTCCTGCAAACTTGCGACGTTTTTTCTGACAGCCTGTTTGGCCACTTCCGGCGTGACGCATGGTCAGACGGCCGTGCAGATTTTTGAACGCTGGGATAAGAATGGCGATGACAAGTTGGTTGTCGACGAACTGCCGGAGGGAGCTCGTGCGAATTTCGGGAAGGCCGATACCAACAACGATGGTGTCATTTCATTGAAAGAACATCTCGGCTATTTGCAGCGACAGGGTTCGCAGATCAGGAATGTCGATGTGAGGCGAGATGTCTCATATGTCGAAAATGGCCACGAACGGCACAAGTTGGATTTGTATCTTCCGAAAAAAGCAGCTTCGGAGCGGGATTCGTCCGATGAAAAACGACCGCTGGTGGTTTGGATTCACGGTGGAGGCTGGCGTCAGGGTAGCAAGAACAGCTGTCCGGCTGTTCCGTTAGTTGAACGCGGATTCGCGGTTGCCAGCATCAATTATCGACTTAGCGGGCACGCCGTTTTTCCTGCGCAGATTTACGATTGCAAGGCTGCTGTCCGCTGGCTGCGAGTGAACGCTGAAGAATATGGAATCGATGGAGACAAGATTGGCGTCTGGGGGTCGTCAGCGGGCGGACATCTTGTGGCGTTGATGGGAACTTCCGGGGACGTGAAAGATCTGGAAGGTGATCTGGGCCACACTGATCAGTCCAGCCGAGTTCAGGCGGTGTGTGATTGGTTCGGCCCGGCAGATTTGCTGCTAATGAACAAGCAGTCATCGGAAAACAGCAAATTGGATCACGATGCTCCGAACAGTCCGGAGTCTCGATTGTTGGGGGGAACTCTGCAGACAGTACCCGCCAAAGCGAAACGCGCCTCTCCATTGACGTACGTGACGGCTGATGATCCGCCGTTTCTGATTGTCCATGGTGACAAAGATCTGCTGGTGCCGTGGCAGCAGAGTGAGATGCTGAGCGATGCGTTAAGATCCGCGCAGTGCAAAGTGACGCTGACCATTGTTCCGGACGCAGGTCACGGCCGCTTTCGGGATCCGAAGATTGCGGAACGCTGTCTGAAGTTTTTCGAAGACGTGTTGAAGTAGGTCGCGCGCAGGCAGAGTTTACGCTTAGCAGTGCGGTGTTTTCTTTTCTGTGATGTTCGGACATCGCTCGACCATTTCTGCGTTCAGAGTGATGTATTCTGCCCACTCCTCTGGAACATCATCGTCACGAAAAATCGCATTGGTCGGACATTCTGTGGCGCACGCCTCGCAGTCGATACACGGATCGGGGTCGATGAACAACATTGTCTCGCCTTCGTGGAAGCATTCGCACGGGCAAACAACAACGCAATCGGTATGCTTGCAGTTGAAGCAGGGTTCGGTCACAACGTGAGTCATGTTTCTGAATCTCCAGTCAGAGGAATTCGAGGTGTCTGCTGGTTGATGCAGATTCGGGCGAATGACCGGTCAGCGAAATTTGAATTTTCCGGAGATGTGGCGATATTTCCTGAGAACCACCGTTTTTCCAGCGTTTGAATTGGCGCCCTATCCTGATTTGTGTTGTCGAAGGGCAAAAGTGTTGGTCTTTGTTTGCAACGTCTGATCTTTCGATGACTGTTCCCAATCAATCCTCCGTTCGCATCTTTGCCAGTCTTGTTTGTGGCAGTGAACAAGCTGCGGATGAGCTGTTTCATCGCTATCTACGTCGGCTCAGCCATTTGGCTCGCAGTCGACTCGCTCCGCGTGTGGCGCGACGTATTGATGCAGAAGACGTGGTGATGTCGGCCTATCGCAGCTTCTTTGTTGGGGCGAGGGCAGGGCGGTTCGAAATTCAGTGCCCCGGCGACTTATGGGCGCTGCTGACGACGATCACTTTGCGAAAGCTATATCGTACGGCTGCATATCATTCTGCTGAGAAGCGAGATATCGCCAGGGAAGCCGATCTTAGCGATGATATTGATTTGAATCACTGGGTGGCGTCACGCGAACCGGGCGCAGAAGAAGCCGCGGCTTTGGCTGATGAAGTGGAGGCTTTGTTGAAGCCGCTCTCGCCGTCGCATCGCAGAATTGTGGAACTACGGCTTCAGGGCGAACATGTTGAAGATATCGCAACAGAAGTGGGAGTTTCCGAACGCACGGTGCGGCGCGTCTTGTCGAAGCTTCAGGACGATATGCAGTCGACCAGCGGAATCGCTCCTGGCGTTTGTTCGTTGGAGCCTGTTGAACCTGAACTAGTTGCGGGGCCGCAAGTCAGGCTACCTGCTGTCTCGATCCCGTTCGGAGACATAACGCTAAAGAAGCTGATCGGCAGCGGTGGCATGGGGAAGGTCTATCGGGCCGAGTATCGAGAGACGTCGCAAAGTGTTGCAGTCAAGTTTCTTCATAAATCGTTTCAGAGGAGTCCGGAAACAGTGACGCGTTTTCTGGACGAGGCGAAGATTATCGGCCAGTTGCAGCATTCCGGAATCGTAGGCATGCATGGCGTTGGTGTGACGGCGGCCGGTATCTATTTCATCGTGATGGATCTGATCGACGGCGTGACCTTAGAGAAACTATCGACACTCCCGGAGACGCCGGTTCTGGTCAGCTGGATGACGGAACTTGCGGATGCTCTTCAGAGTGCTCACGCGGCGAGCGTTGTTCATTGCGATTTGAAGCCATCGAACGTAATGGTCGGAACCGACGGCCGACTTATTGTCACCGATTTCGGACTTGCTCGTGTGCTGCACGACACTGAGTCTCAGCGGCGGTCAATCGCTGGAACCGCTTTGTGGATGGCTCCCGAACAGGTGGATGAGAGCTTTGGTCCTGTTACGCCGAAAACAGATGTCTACGGTTTTGGTGCTTTGCTCTATACTTTGCTCACCGGGAAGCCGCCGTTTCCGGGGAAGCGTGTGTCCGATATTCTGAGTCGCGTGATTTCTGCAGAACAGCCGGTCGCTCCTTCGACTGTGCGCGGTGATGTTCCGGCTGATCTGGAACAGTTGTGTTTGCAGTGCATGGAAAAACAACAAAACAGACGTCTGGAATCGATGGTTGATGTGGCAAGCGTGTTGCGGCAGATTGATGCGTGAAACATCATTGATTCATGACACAACTGGAAAAAAGAGCCTGCATTTCGCACACGGAGGTGTGTGAAATACAGGCTGAAGTGTTGCCCTGACAGTGAACACAGCAGACGTTATCCGAGACTCATTGTCACGGTTTTCAGTTCGGTGTAGTTCTGCAGACCCGCCTCTCCGAGTTCTCGACCAATGCCACTCATTTTGAAACCACCGAATGGAGCGGCCGCATCGAACACGTCGTAGCAGTTCACCCACACAGTTCCGGCTCGCAGGCTGTTGGACATCTGGTGAGCCTTTTTCACGTCGCTCGTCCAGACCGCGGCTGCCAGGCCAAATGTTGTGTTGTTGGCGCGTTTGATGACTTCGTCGATATCGCTGAACTTCAGGATACTCATCACGGGTCCGAAGATTTCTTCTTTTGAGATCTTCATTTCGTCAGTTACGTTTGAGAAAATTGTTGGCTCGATAAAGAATCCACGGTTGCCACGACGCTGACCGCCGGTTTCGCATTTGGCTCCTTCAGCGCTGCCGCTTTCGATGTAGCCCATGATCTTGTCGAATTGTTCTTTGTCGACCTGAGGCCCTTGAGTCGTTTCGCCATCAAACGGATTGCCGAGAACACGCTGGCTGGCGCGAGCAACAATGCG
>CAYZYB010000275.1:0-6573 GCA_964481505.1 uncultured Planctomycetaceae bacterium
TGCAACAACAGACCGAAGAACGTCGCAGTTGCAAACGCCAGGCGAAGCTGGAACGCATGAATACTGTGATTGACGATCGTGTCCAGCAGCGAACAAAGGAACTGGCCGCAACAAGCAGTCGTCTGCAGGCGGAATCCGTCGAACACCGCAAAACACAAAAACAGCGCGAACGTGCGTTTCGCGATCTGGCAATGGCTTCACGACGAGCCGGGATGGCTGAAGTCGCCACTGGAATACTGCACAACGTGGGCAACGTACTGAATAGTGTGACTGTTGCCGCCAACCTGCTGCTGGATTCCAACCGAAAAAGCCGAGTCTCAAGGCTCGCGCAGGCGTCCGAAATTGTCACTGCAAACGAGTCTGGCCTGGCCGATTTTCTGACCACTGATGCACGCGGTCGTCACTTTCCACAGCTTCTGCAACAACTCACAGACGAATTGTTGAAGGAACAGACGGATAACAAAACAGAACTGATGTCACTAAAAACCAATCTCGACCATATTCGGCAGGTTGTCGACTTCCAGCAGACGTTTGCATCGCAGAAGACACTCATTGAAGACGTGTCAGTCTGCGAACTAATCGACGACGCCATGAAGATCAATTCGGTTGATCAGCGGGGCTGTTTTCGAGTGGAGCTGGATTACGAAAAGCCGGTGCCCGTCATTCAGACGGATAAACACAAATTGCTACAAATTTTAATAAACCTCGTCAGCAACGCTCGCCACGCCCTGGTCGATGCTAAGCGCGCTGGCGGACAAATACACATCTCGGTCGTTGTGCAGGAACAAACGGTCCGAATTCGGATTCAGGACAACGGGACAGGCATCTCGCCGGATCACATGGATCGCATTTTTGCCCATGGATTCACCACCCGAGAAACCGGTCATGGCTTCGGATTGCACAGCAGTGCTTTAGCCGCACAGTTGCTGGGAGGATCTCTTTCGGCGCAAAGCTCCGGAATCGGCAAAGGGTCGACGTTTACTCTTACCATCCCCGTAACGGATAACACCCCATGCAAAGTTTGACAGAACACCCGCGTCGAATTCTCTTGATTGACGATAATCCGTCCATCCACGAGGACTATCGCAAAATCCTGAACGCGCCTTCCCGTCAGTTAACTTCGGCGGAAGCGAACTTCTTCGATGAACCGGACCTCCCGGCAGCGCAACATGTGGACATCAGGCTGGACTCGGCATTTCAGGGGCAGGAAGCACTGAACAAAGTCAAACTTGCGCTCGAAAACAAACAGCCGTATTCGATGGCGTTCGTCGATATGCGAATGCCGCCTGGTTGGGATGGCGTGAAAACCATTCACGAACTGTGGCGAGTCCAGCCGGATTTGCAGGTTGTGATTTGCACCGCCTATTCAGACAGTTCGTGGGACGATATCTGCCAGAAACTCGGATACACCGACCAGTTGTTGATTCTAAAAAAGCCATTCGACAACATTGAAGTCGCACAACTTGCGATCGCACTGACAAAAAAATGGGCTTTGACCCGTGATGCGCGCCTGCGACAGCAGGATCTCGAATTAATGGTGCGCCGCAGGACCGCCGCACTAAAAATGGCGGCCATGCAGGATGGATTGACTGGGGTTGCCAACCGAACACGATTCAACGAACGACTGGATCAGACCCTCGCCAGAAACAGTCGCAATGCTGACGAACATGCTGTTGTGTTCCTGATTGATCTGGACTGCTTTAAGAGTATCAACGACTCCATGGGGCATCCGGCTGGTGATCTGGTCGTGAAGGGAGTTGCAAATCGGCTTCACCAGAATATTCGCGATTCCGACTGTGTGGCGCGGCTTGGGGGTGATGAATTCGCAATCCTTCAGACTCCCGTTAACAACGCCGATGACGCTGACACACTGGCGCGGCGATTGTTCGATGTGCTTGAAGAACCATTCGACATCGATGGCCATCGAATTCAGATTGGAATGAGCTGCGGCATTGCGGTTTCACCCCAGGATGGAACAACAGTCGATGAACTCCTGAAAAACGCCGACCTGGCGCTGTATCGTGCCAAGGCGGATGGTCGAAACTGCTACCGGTTCTTCAAAGAAGAAATGGATCAGCGATGCAAGCACCGCCGAAAAACAATCGGCGAACTCAAGCTGTCAATCGAAGCTGAGCAGTTTGTTATTCACTATCAGCCAATCGTCTGTGCTTCAACGGGCAAAGTCGCAAGTTTCGAAGCGCTACTCAGATGGCAACATCCAACACGGGGTTTGCTGCCACCATCAGAATTCATTGCCGCCGCCGAATATGCTGGCCTGACAGACCCCATCGGGACGTGGGTCATCCGGCAAGCCTGTCGCGATGCGTTACTGTTTCCCGACGACGTCAGCGTTTCGGTGAATGTCTCGACAGTTCAGTTCCAACGAAACAGCCTGTTAAAGTCCGTCCAAAAAGCGCTGACAGAAACTGGCCTGCGTCCTTCGCGTCTGGAACTCGAAATCGTTGAATCTGTGGTACTACAAAAGTCCAGCACAGTTTTGGAAACTCTGGATCGACTTCATCAGCTGGGCGTCGGCATCGCAATGGACGATTTCGGAACAGGGTATTCGTCTCTCAGTTACCTGCGCATGTTTCCTTTTAGCACACTCAAACTGGACCGATCCTTTGTGTTTGATGCACCGGACAGCGAAGAATCAATCGGGATTATCCGAGCCGTCGCGATGCTTGGGAAATGCCTGAACCTAAAACTGATTGCTGAAGGAGTCGAAACACTGGAGCAACTGGAGTGCGTCACTGAGATTGGCTACCACTGTGTTCAGGGCTACTACTATGCACGCCCAATGCCACTGAACGAAGCTCTCCAGTGGGAACCCGCTAAACGAATCGGGGCCAATCCTGTTCGCATGGATGCAAATTCGGATTGATCGGCGTGTGTTGCGCCGCAAGCGACGGCAGCGTCGTTATTCGCACCACGAATGTGCGTTCCAACGTTCTTTCGCGGAGCGAAACGCGACAACCTTTGTCCACAGGAAATCCCCCGCTGGTCTCGTCTCTCTCAAGATCCCGCAGCGTCTTTCGTGATGAGTGAAAACAGCTCGTCAGGCGTCGCCGTTAACAGTCGCAAGACTGCGCCATCAGCGTAGCGAAAGGCGTTCTTTTTTTTATGGCGGCCAGTATCCGCAGGTGATCGAAAACCGATTATTCTGGGTCACCCGCGCCATCGCCGCCCAACGCATAATTCTCACACTGGCCAATGAACGGTTACGACGCCCTACTGCTCCCGCCGCGACCTGGCGTAGAGTCGAGGGCTCGTTCCGAGAACACTTCGAAAAGCCCGGTTGAACGTCGAGAGTGAGTTGAACCCACAGCAAAACGCGATCTCGGTCACGGAACGACTGCCTTCTGCCAACATTGCCGCCGCTGCCTGAATACGACTGTGCTGCAGGTACTCTCGAGGTGATCGATTCATCACTCGGCTGAAATGTACCTGAAGGCTGCGCACGCTCAAATCGCATGCCGCGGCCAACTGGGTAACCGTCAAGGTTTGATCAAAGCGATGAGCAATCAACTCCAGAGCCGGTGCAATCGATTCAAGGGAAGCGTGCTTTGTGGAATCACCGTCAAGAACCGCGTTCTCCTCCAACGCGGGAAGAGGAAAAACACGGTGCATCTGGTTCAGAACCAACTGAACTGCCGAACGCAGGCCGTTGTTCCTTAGAGCGTCAGACTGACGTGCTTCGTCAACCATGATTCGGACATAGGAAGCAAGCACGTCGTCTTGTTCAGGAGAGATCACATTGCAAAACCCCGCGCCCCGAAATCGCTGAGGCTGCCAGTTCAGCGTTTTACTTGCCTGGGGAACGAGCAGCCGAATGGGATCAACAAAAAACCAAACCCAACGACTTTTCGACCCCGGGCTGCTGCGTGAACGGTGATACTCCGACTCCGTGATGACGGTGAAGTCCCCCGCTCGGAAGGGCAAAATCTTGTCCGCGACGTAGCAGGTTCCCGAGCCTTCGACGCAGTACCCCATCTCGAGGACGTTGTGGCGATGCAGCAACTTGATCGGCTGATCATCTCGCACACCATCAACCACGACTCGCATGGGGAAGTCTGGCGACACCTCCAATCGGGAAAGCCCGAGTTTCGCATCCGGAATCATCGAATGAGCTCCAAATCAGCTTGAGCGCGCGATTCACTTGGGAAGTCGCTCCCGATCACACCGAGCTGCGCATTATGCACAAAATTTTGCGTCAGTTGACGAGAACTTCATGGTTTGCGCAGATAATTTCCCTGACTTGCGATCATCGCACCGGCTCCTGGCGGAGCCCCAAGCGTACATTGGAGCCCCAAACGCAGGTTGGAGCCCCAGGGTAGAGTTGATGATCGATCTCTCTGACTTTAGATGACAGGCGACGTAAACCAGATGACCGTACCGGAACTCCGACTCGTCGACGCGGAACTTCATCGCACTGAGACCGAAACAAGAATGCCGTTCCGGTTTGGTATCGCCGTCATGACGGCTGCACCACACGTTATTCTCAAGTGTCAGTACGAGATTGGTGGCAAAACCTTTGAAGGCATCGCCGCAGAAGGACTGCTCCCCAAGTGGTTTGACAAATCACCTGAGAAATCGGCCTCCCAGGAGATCGAAGAGATGTTGCTGGTGATTCGCAACGCCGTCGCGATCGCCAGAACGCTTGGTCCGTCCACCGGCTTTGACTTTTGGCGTTCGATCTATGACCAACAGATGACCTGGGCGTCCGCGCAAGACCTTCCTGCGCTGCTCACGAACTTTGGGGTCAGCATGGTCGAGCGCACCATGATTGATGCCCTCGCCCAATCCCAGGGTCTCAATCTCGCCGGACTGATGAGGGAGAACGTTCCGGGAATGGATCTGCAATCGATTCACCCAGAACTGGGGAACTTGTCTCCTGCAGACCTGCTTCCAACCAAGCCACTCGAGAGCATCACCGCCCGTCACACGATCGGCTTGTCCGATCCTCTCACCGCAGCGGATCTGACGAGCGACATCCGAATCACCGATGGTCTTCCTCAGGCTTTTGAAGACTGCATTGACGCTTATGGACTGCGTCATTTCAAACTGAAAGTCAGCGGCAAGGTGGAATCCGACCTCGAAAGGCTGCGTCAAATCGCCAGGATCGTTGTTGATCGCTGCGGAAGCGACTACGCGTTCACGCTTGACGGTAACGAGCAGTATCACTCTTTCTCCGACTTCGTGGAACTCTGGGAAAGCGTCCAGGCTGACGATTCCCTGCGATCGTTCTTTCAAAACTTGATCTTCATTGAGCAACCACTGCACCGAAGTGTTGCCCTGGATGGTGAGCACGCCCCGATCCGGGATTGGGAAGGCGGTCCTCCCGTGATCATCGACGAATCCGATGCCACCCTTGAGAGCCTCTCGAAAGCACTCGAACTGGGCTATACAGGAACAAGTCACAAGAATTGCAAGGGCGTGATGAAGGGGATTGCCAACCGATGCCTGATCAACCATTACGCCCGCACCGAACGCTCATCTCGGTATCAAATGAGCGGTGAGGACCTCGTCAACATCGGTCCGGTGGCCTTGCTGCAGGACCTGGCGGCTCAAGCGGTAATGGGTAACAGCACGGTCGAGCGCAATGGTCACCACTACTTCTGTGGCTTGACGCCATTTGCACCCTCGATCAGCCGTGCGATGCTGGACCATCACGCTGACCTCTACACGCCGCTTGATGATCAGTATGCCCGCTTGAACGTCCTCAACGGTGCGCTTCCGATGGGCAGCGTGAACGCGGCGCCCTTCGGAGTAGCAGGTACCATTCCCCTGGACGGTTTTCACCAAATTGAGGTGTAGCCATCCCCCTCAACCTTCCGTCGGCTGCTTGAGCAGGCAATCACCCCAGTCACCAAACTCTCCCACGTGAAACGATGAAACGAAGACAAGCAATCCAGAGGATTTCAGCCGTTCTGGCTTCGTCTGCCCTGCTCACGCCCGAGCAGGTATCGGCGAAAGATCCATCATCGCCGCGGACCTTCCTCGGATTCAGTAAACCGCTCGCCAGACTGACGCCCCAACAAACCGCTGATGCGGTGACAAAAATCGGCTGGGATGGAATCGAATGCCCGATTCGGAAGGTCGGGGTCACCCACATCAAACCCGAGGAAGCCGAGACGCGGTTGCCGGAAATGGTGGAGGCGTTGGCGGAGCAGGGCAAGGTCGTGGGAATGGTTTCGACCAGCATCACATCGGTCGATTCGGAATCCGAACGCCTGCTGCGAATCATCGCCACCAACGGGATCACCCACTATCGAATTGGCTTTGCGCATTACCCGTGGAACGAAAAAATCACGGAAACGGTCGCCCGATTCACCAGTCAGATGAAGGACCTCAGTGAATTGAATGCCGAGCTGGGGTTGACCGGCGGCTATCAGAATCACTCAGGAAAGAACTACATCGGCGGGCCGATTTGGGACTTCTGGATGATGATCAAGGATCTCGACCCCGCTTCGATTGGATTCAGTTTTGACATCGGTCAGGCGATGATCGAAGGCGGTCTGAGTTGGCCCACTCAGGCAAGACTGACGCGAGATCGCTGGGTTGCTCTTCAGG
>CAYZYB010000276.1:0-6566 GCA_964481505.1 uncultured Planctomycetaceae bacterium
CATCAATGTTTTGAAAGACATGGAACACCCGCTCGAACTACTCGAACGTCGCGGCATTGACATCAAATATCTACTGAACACAGGCGGGGCAGAAGAAGCACGCCTGCCGCGTTTCCGAGTGTTGTGGGGCGACTCAGAAAAGTGGTTCTTCGAGCGTGACAAAGCCGACGCTTTTGCGCAGCAGCTGGAAGAAGAGAACGAAGCCGCCAATCCAAAACCCGAAAAGACAGAAGCTCCGGCATCTGACACTGAGGACGGCGCAAAGGCGGAATCGACATCCACCGATAAACTGGTCGAAATAGAACCCGTTTGCCAGGTGGTCGATCTACACGAAGTCAAAACGCTCAATGATCAGTTGGTCAAACTCAAAGACTTTGGCTTCACCTACTCAGACTTCGTACCCGCTGGCGTACAAAATGCAGAACAGATCTACCCGTTCAGGATTGAACGTGACGACACAACTGTTCCACTAACGAGTCTGCGAGCTATGCTTCCTGAACTTCGCAAACTCGGCGAAAAGGGCCTCACGTTAACCCGCTTCAAAGGTCTGGGAGAAATGAACTCCGAAGAACTTTGGGACACAAGTATGGACCCGGAAAAACGCGTCCTGCTTCAAATCCGTATGGAAGATGCCGCTGCCGCCGATGAAATCTTCCGAGTCCTCATGGGCGACCACGTAGAACCCCGCCGAGAATTCATCGAGAAGCACGCCCTGGATGTCAAAGAGCTGGATATCTAAGAGTCGATCAGCATCGTGACGCCGTCGACTTTCTATCGATGGGTGCGCGATGAATCCAACGAACCGAGAAAGCGAAAGGTGGGCGATGAAAACCGCGGGAGATTCGCGAGGTCGTGGTAGAAGTTGCGAAACAAACTGGCTTCGGATGTACCCGATTTTGGGGAGAACTCAGGAAAATGGTAATCAAGCGGATCAGTCGTCAGGCGGTTCGCAACATCATCAAGGAAGTAGGCATTGAACCCAGCCCTGATCGTACGCTGGGGCTCGCGCAAGAATAGGTTGACTATTTCCGTAATGGCTTGATTGAGTCAATTCCATTGACCGTGAATATCTGATTTCTTTATTCGGACGGCATTCAGTTGCTGGTAGGTGACTTTGATTCCTGTTTCGTATTTCGTTTTGTCGATCGCTGCTCTGAGTCATGAAGCTGAACAGTCGATGCTCGATCTTGTTCCACTTGCTTGTTCCGGGAGGAAAGTGGCAGATCTGTATCGGGATTCCCAGTTCATTGGTCAGGTTCTGTAGTTCCACTTTCCACAGCCCGCTGCGCGAACTGTTGCTGCCACCGCCATCGGCGGTGATCATCAGCTTGCGAGCGCGAGGAAATCGAAGTACTCCCATTTCGTTCCACCAGCGACGAATACTGGCCGTGCCAAAACGAGCTGCGTCGCTCGTGATCACAATGGTCGACACGTTTACGATAGTGACTGGCCATCGATGAATCTAGGTGCCCCATGATGGCATCGACCACAACCTGATCTGGCGTGCTACCCGCAATCGTCTTGACTGTGTGTCGCAGAGCGCAGAAGGACAGTCCTTTTCGTTTGAATTTCTTTACCTTCAACAGGTGGTCGAAATTTCCGGCCAACACGTCGTTCGCGTTCTTCCGTGAGGGCGCACATAACGTGCTCCGCGTGCTGTCAGGAGGCACAGAACGTTGTCGGCGGGATGTGCTGGAGCCGGTCGGCAAGGCGATGGCGATCCGAAGACACTCGATCGTTTCAGTCCATAAAGGGACAGTACGACCAATAGCTGTTTTGGGACGCGGGAATTCAATCCAGCCTTGTTCTAGGTCGATCGCACTCTTCAGCAAGTAAGCAAGCGACGTCGGTAGCTCTGAAACCGCAGTTGTTTCCGAGCAGGATTGCGGCTTGCAGAGGCTGGTTTGCTGCCTTCAAATTCTCCTGAAGTTTACTTGCCACCAGTATTCGCAGGCCATGCTGTTGCTGCTGTTCCTGCCGAGCTTCACGGACGGCGCGTTTCGACGTTTCGGAAAAAGACTGCCCATAACCAATCGGCTTGTCAATCCGCGGCAACTCATTATTTCACTCTGCCCAGAATAGGCTGAGCACATTCTGGCGGTTGGTCATTGGTACTCAACGACTTACGTCGAATTTTGCGAATTCCCATTTTACGCAGATGGAACAAATGAGTTGCCGTGCTTTTCGATCAGGCCTGTGTCGTAGCAGTATTCGAAGAGAACCCGCGACTGCCGCATGAAATCTCCACTGATGTCGGGCCCAGCGTCTTTGCCAGATAAGCCCGATATCCGCAGGCCCAAGGCTGGCGACTGATCGGTCCTTGTCGAATAAGCCCAGCAGTCGCTCGCAGCTTTTGTGGTAGTCCGAGAATGTCATCGGCGACAGTGCGCCGCTGTCCACCAGATGCTTCTTTGACGTCAGGAACGAATTTACCGCCTGTTTCAGACGACAACCTTCCGGGTTGTCGTTTTCCGGAGGTCGGCCAGCTTGAATTGCGTCACGGGTGTCGAGATACTTCCTTATAGCCTGTTCGGCATCCGTGCCGAAGTAGTGGAGGCGTCCTTTAATCTTCTTGCAACATTGTCCGTTCCGATGGACAGTCAGAGGTGAGTTTGGTTAAGGCTTCTTGGGCTTTTTGCTGCGACCTGCCATTTCGAAACCGCCTGTTAATATAGGGTGTCAGTTGTCGTTTCGGTTGTCGAAGCTTAGAGTTGAAGTGCTGTTGGTCAACGACCGATAATGTTTTTACTACTCGGAGAGGTGGCAGAGTGGCCGATTGTGCAGCACTGGAAATGCTGTGTGCGGGTAACCGTACCGGGGGTTCGAATCCCCCTCTCTCCGCTTTTGATTTTGAGTTGAAACGCTAAGTTTTGGTGCCACCATGACTTAGCGTTTCTTTTTTGCCGTCCCTGAATCTCCTTGGTGCAAACCGAGTACAAAGGAGATTCACAATGTTGAAGTCACGTAAACGTGAGCCGGTTCGCAAACGAATCGGAAAAGTCTCGGTCTATCAGCACGACGGTGGCTGGTACGTCTACTACAGGCACAGAGAAAAGACAGTCCGCAAGAAGGTTGCGGACGATCAGTGCGTTAGCCCATGATTGGTGGACTCCGGAATGAGGTTTATGCAAGAAGTTTTTTATTGTGGATTTCTTCGACCTGGTTTGGAGTTTCGTATCCAAGGGTCTGGTGGATTCTTTTTGAGTTGCAGAACGCTTCGATGTATTCAAAGACACTTTGTCGGACTTGCTTGATATCGGCGAAGTCTTCGACGTTTGTCCACTCGTGTTTCAGCGACCAGAAGAATCGTTCCATGACGGCATTGTCGTAACAGCATCCCGTACGACTCATCGAGCATGTGATGTTCAGTGTGTTCAGCACTTGCTGATACTCGTCGGACGTGTACTGGCAGCCTCGATCGCTGTGATGCAGAAGTTTGTCTGTGTCGGGCCTGCGTGATTCGATTGCTTTCCTGAGAGCTTCACTGACCAGCGGTGTTGCCAGACTTTCTGAGACCGACCAACCGACAACCTTTCGGCTAAACAGATCCAGAACAACGGCCAGGTAAACCCAGCCGTCAGCCACGGCAAGGTACGTGATGTCGGTGACCCATTTTCGATTGGGAGCGTCTGCATCAAAGTCCTGATTGAGAATGTTGTCAGCCGGTTTCTTTGAGGAATCTGCTTGAGTTGTCGTGGGTGTGAAGCTCCTGGAAACCCTGCTTTTCAGGCCCATTTCTTTCATGGCTTTGGCGACTGTGTTTCGACAGGCCGTTTCCATGGAGTCGTCGTTCTGCAGTCGATCGGCGATCTTATAGCTGCCATAGATCTGGTGAGATTCGTCGTAAATCTTTTGCACATCGTCATGAATTCTTTGGGTTCTTTCCGCGCGTTTGCTGGTCGTCGACGAAAGTGATTTGTAATAGCCGCTGCAGCTCACGTTGAGAACTCGGCACATGGCATTGATGGGGAAACGGTCGCGATGCTCGTTGATCCAGACGTACTTCACTGCGACTCTTTCGCGAAATACGCCGTTGCTTTTTTTTAAGATGTTGCGTTCCAGTTCCGCAGTCTGCAATTGCTTGCGAAGCCGCTTAATCTCGGCCTGAAGCTCCTGAACGGAAGCATCATCCCTACAGGGTTCCGGCTGCGGGGCCAGCTTCTCGTGCCACTCACGAAGGCTTCGAGAAGACACGTTAACAGCATCGGCCGCCGCCTTGAACGAGTAGCCCTGATTGACGACAAGGTCCACGGCATCCTGCTTGAATTCGTCCGAAAAGGTACGTCGGACTCGTTTCGATTTCTTTGACATTTGAGGCTCCTGAAGGGATTCTGATGAATCATTCCGGAGTCCGCCAATCATGGGCTACCGCAATACAGCGTTCTTTCTCTATCCAATCGTATTTCTGCCGTTCATTGTTGCCTCGACATATCGCCCGACGGTGGACTACTGGTCCATTGCCAGAGAATTGCGAACAAAGCATAGTTCGCTGTGCTTGGCGTACTGGCTCATCCGAATGGCAATTGCTCTCACCGTTGTTGCTTTCGTGACTGAGGCTCGATCCCCCCAAATTGCCGTTTGGGAAGTTTCTCCAGATAGCGTCGATGGGTCAGGGATTGCCGATGGGTTTGACCACGATGGCCTATTCAGCGAATGGCGTAAACACCAGAACCCAGACTGGCTCATTTCAAATGACGCCGAAGACAACGCAGCAACTTCCGTGTCGAGCAAGGCGAAGTGGCCAGCCGTGTTCTTCTACTTGCAGGATGCGGGCCAGTTGTTGAAGGACAAGACGTTTGTTGACAACGTTAAGAGCGGCGCAAAAGACGACGACAACACAATCACGTATCTCGACTACTTGCGTTCGTATGAGCGAGATCAGGCCGAGTTTCGTGAGCTAATGCAACTGTCCAACTTCTCGGAGCAGAAGTTCACGCCGTCAGCCGTTCGATTCTGGTACAAGTGCTCTTTCTTCGTACTGATGTTGGTTTTGTTCTTTGATTTTTGCCTCGTCGGTTTCTTTGGAGTGCTGTGCATCGTCTACCCGGCGATGCACAAGTTCGAAGAGGGGAAATACCTTGAGACGTACATCAATGTTACCCTCTTGGTGCTGATGTGGACTGCTTAGATGCCTGCAAGCTGATAGGGATAGACATGGAATTCAGTAATGAGCCGACGCATTTCGTCACCAAAGTCATGTGATTCGATCGCGAGTGAGAGGAAAGTCTCGTTAGCGAGGACTCTGATGTCGTCTGCAGTGGGCACCTCCAATTCGTCTTCCAGCCCTGATTCATGCTGTTCGACTTCGCATGACAGATCGATCACGGCCGTCTCAGCTTCTTCAAGCATGCGTGCTATCGTCGGGCTGTGATTGCCCTGAGCCACAGAATGCGCCAGGTTTTCAGCCTTTTGTTCGTGCTTCTGTACCTAGCTTCGCAGATGGGCGATTTTCGTATGAAGACCTGAATTAAGTTCTCTGGCTTCCTGCTCCAGTGCATTGCCCCACTCCGAATCGAAGTCAGGAAGATTCACAATCAAGCCTCGAACCTTATCTGAAACGATGGCAGCCAATTGAGGACGGTCAATCGACATGGCGTTGTAGCAAAGGTACTTGCGAGCACCGTCACACATCATTCTCTCACGATTACCATGTCCACCCAAAACGAAAAGACGTCCACAGACTCCACACTTCAAGTGTTGCCCCGGCCATCGAGCGCCGCGTTCGAGCCTTGACGATTCCGTTGCGATAACAGGCATTTGCCTCATGCATCTTCTTGTTAACGCGAGTCCAGGTTTCCTTGGAAACAACCGCGAGATGCGGGACTTCACGTGATCTTCGCTGCTCTTTAGGAGCTTTGATACTTATCTGGCGTCCAGTCTTATTGTTGCGTTTGGTGGTCCGGTTGTTCTTGATGCGGACCCCATCAGCAGTTCGTTGCGGACGTATTGCCCGACCAGTGTGCCATCCCACCGCGTTTTCTTGAAGTAAGGGCCGAGTGAAAAGCCGACTTCGTTCAGCCACTCTGCCACACGCTCCAAGCTCTGGCCATCATCCAGTCGGCTAAAGGCTTCAGGAACAATTTTTCATAAAAATTCACTGGGCACATATTCGGCTCCAAAAGTGGTCGTCCTTCATCAATGATTTCATACCCGGCGATCGGACGAAGCGGTAGAACACCGACCTCAAACCGCCCTTCAAGACTGCGGCGAATTCGCCTTGAAGTATCCTCGTTGTAGGCCTCATGCCCAAGGGCAGCGAATGCCGAATTTGCCGCCAGTTGGGGTCCAGTGTATCGACATGGCCGTTGATAGCGATCACACGAGTCTCTGCATCTTCCGCGATTTCGCACAGCGTCACTGCTTCAAATCGTCGCACAATCCTGCCGAGATGCTCGCAAATGATCAGGTCGTAGTTGCCAGCTTCAGCCTTCTCCATTAATTCAAAGTACTCTACACGGTCCAAACGCTCGCCACTGCCGTGCGATGAAATGTTGTCCACTTTTATGTTGTTGCCATATTCCGCTTTAGCCTGTTTCGTTCCCAGCATTAGCTGATCAACAAGACTC
>CAYZYB010000277.1:0-6560 GCA_964481505.1 uncultured Planctomycetaceae bacterium
GAAGTCGTCAAACCCGTCCGCATTGACATCACCAACATCGGCCGTTCCAGTCACCCATTCGCGTTCTCCACCGTACAATGCGTCGGCTTCGGAAAGATCGAAGCTGTCGGAATGCACGGTCTGCGACAGGTGTGAATCCGTCAACAGAGCAGCGGCCGCAGGAGAAAGATCTCGATAAACCGGTTCATGTGCTGTGGCTGGTAATGCCGTCGGGGCGGCAATGAGTGTGACTGTGATATCGTCGGCAGTGAATGCAGGGGTTTGTTCGCCCGCGTGCTGGCCGCCGATGTGATCGCTGCCGCCGCCGCCGAACAACAGGTCGTTGCCCAGACCGCCAACGATGATGTCGTCTCCGGCGCCGCCATCGATCAGGTCATCCAGGTCGCCGCCGAACAGAACGTCGTTACCTTCGCCGCCTTCGATCGTGAGGGCTCCCAGAGTGGCTCCCTGTTGGAGGTTGCCGACTTTGATGCCCCATTCGCTGTCGTTGCCTGGGAATTTGAATTCCGCGTCGGCTCGCACCATGTCATCGCCGGCCTGTACGTCGATGACCGATTCTTCGATGTTGATTGCCTGGAAGAACTGGTACTGCTGAGCGTACTGGCTACCGTCTTCAGTCGTTTCGAATCGATCATTGGCGACGTCGTATCGCAGCGATGAAAACTCATAGCGGTGCAGCTGCGTGTTGAATCGCAGTGTGACAACGTCAGGAATCGCGACCTGTTCGCCGGTGATCGGGTGAGTGGTGTAGTCGCCGCCGAGATATAGCACGCGGTCTTCGCCGTCGCCGCCGTCCAGTTGGTCATTGTATGTTGGAACAAAGGTATCCGTGGTTCCCTGCAGGGTTGGTAACTGATCCGGAAGAATCTGGAACGTGTCGTCGCCGCTTCCTCCGAACAGCAGGTCACTGGCCTGAGCATCAAGCCCACCGGAAATCACGTCGTTGCCTTCTCCGCCAAAGATCCAGTCTTCACCGAGGCCGCCAATCAGAACATCATGCCCCGCTCCGCCAGTGATCACGTCTCTGCGATCCACATGGAAGCTGGTATTGGCCAGACCGACGGCAAACCCAGTGGTTCCATCTTCAAGATCCAGATCGAAGCCGAGGTTATACACAGTCGGCAGGCTGTTTGGGGATTCCACCTGCAGGAAGTAAACGCCGGTGTCCAGGTTCGCAAGCGACACTTGCGATGTGGCTCCGGAATCAAGATTGATGACTTTCGAACCGACGAGACCAATCGATGGCAGCAGCTCGTACCTCGCAGCCGAAGCCGAAGAAATTCGAATTGTGTACGTACCAGCAGCGATACCTTCCAGCAGGAATTCGTGTTGATTCGGATTGCCGTCCTTCACGGTTGGAGCAACAACTTCCGTGCCTGAACTGTCAATCAAACTCAGGCTGAGCGGCGAATTTCCGGCGGTACGGCGAACGATCACTCTGTCCGTGTGAACGCCCGTTCTGGCCAGCGAGAATCGGAATTGGTCGACATCGCTCGGAGCATGCAGAGTAAGTCCACTGATACCAGCGAGTGATTCAACATCGGTGAGTTCTCGAGCTGTTGCCTGCGTGTCATTTGACTGGCCGTCGCGATCCCATTCATCTGCGTTGACCGCAATCAGTTCCGGATCACCAACTTCCAGCGACCGATAGAGCGACGTTGTCAGCCCGTCATCATCCGTCGCGCTGCTGAGATCAGCATGAGCGTTTGTGCCGGTCGATTCGTGCAGCGTGAAACGATAGAAATCTTCGTCTGACACTCCATCGACAGTCAGGTCGTTGTACTGGAACGTTGAAGTCGTTGAAGTTCCCTGTGCTGAGTTGTCGACGGCGAAGCCCAGTTCGGTAACGATCGGATCTGCCGCATTGGCCTTCAATTGCAGAGTCGCTTCATCGCCGCGAGACGTTGAAACGAAGTGCAATCGATTGTTTTCGATCGACGCGGTCACCTGTGAAGCCAATCCGGCTGCTTCCAACGCGGCGTTGACGTCGAACAGCAGATCGTCCGGAGTTTCATTTTCAAAGCTGCCATCATGTCCGTCGATCGCCGCTTTTGGGATCACCACTTCTACGGGAGCGTTGTCATTCAGCTTCAGAGTAAACCGAGCATCGCCGGATAGCCTGCCGTCTGCAGGAAGCGTCACGCTGCTCAAGACGGCAGGCAACGCAGGGCGTTCCAGTTCAAAAGCCGTCGCCAAAGAATCGTTGCGGTGGTCGACTTCAGTTTGGTCCGGCAGCAGTGCGTTGCCACTTTCGATCTGCACGAAGTCATTTCCGTCTCCAGCGCTGATCCAGACCGTGCCCTGTACTGTTTCGCCGACGATGACAGTGTCATCACCGCCCAGGGCGTCAATGATGATGGCCTGATGAGCGCCTTCCGGCGGCAGCAGTTGTCCCAGTGTGAGAGTATCGTCGGTGAACGTGTTGTTTTCTGCATTCCACGTGTGACCGGCAGGGTTCCAGATGAGGTTTCCATTGGCATCGGTCGCTCCAAAATCCAGATCTGCCGACACGTTGAATGTCGTTCGCGGCACGCCCAGATGATCGACGATCGTTGTCTTGCGAGTCACCACATGGCGACCGCTCAATACGCCTTCTTCGGTGACGTAGTTGAGTGAAATTTCGTCCTCACGAACAGAACCGCCGACATACCAGACCCCCGTGTTGTCTCGAGCGTAGTCAACCCACGAATCGCCGCCAAGATTGCCATCGCCCGCTTCGAATTGTGTCCCGTCCGCACGGAAGTTTCGATCGTGGCCACCGTTGCCGAAGATAAAATCGAGCCCCGTGCCGCCGTAGATGTCGTCTTCGTACAGATTGCCCAGCATTCTGTTCAGCCCCGTGTTTTCCGGCTGCCACGGTCGTGCTGTGGGATCGCTGTCAAGTGCGCCGTCGCCATCAAGGTCGCCGTTGTCGGTCACAAGCTCGCCATCGTCGTTGACAAAGAGGCCGAACTGTTCACCGTCGTTTGGGTTATTGGTCCACGCGAATAGCTCGTTCGAACCAGACCCGCCAAGCAGATCATCATTGCCCTGTCCGGCAAAGAGGATGTCATGATCATTTGCGCTGCCAGAGTTTCCACCATGCAGTCGGTCGTCGCCAGCAAGTCCAATGATGACATCGCTACCGCTGCTGCCGTCAAGGCGATCTCGGGCCGCGGTTCCGGTCAGGTGGTCGTTGCCAGGACCACCATTCAGCACGCCCACGAAGTCGTTTCGGTTGGTCAACGCAGACACATCCAGCGGTCGCACCTGCAAAGACTGACCGTTCTGATCAACAACGTCAGTGCGTTCCTGAATGAATCCCAGCGTGTCATCGCCAGTCAGCCCGTCAACCTGGAATTGCTCGACCAGCGGATTGCCAAGACCGTCCAGCCACGTCGCTTCGAGAATTCGGTGGTTGTACAGAACAATCAATTGCCCAGCGCCGTTTTGACCAAGCCGAATCGAATCGTCGTTGCCCGTGACGGTTCCGTCGAGGTCTGTGCTTGTTTCCTGGTCGCCCTCGATGATCAAAATGTCGGTGGCATTGTCATCCGGTGTCGTGACTAATGGTGTCGATGGTCCGTGTCCGTTGAGTGCATCCGGTTGGTCGTTGACCGAGTACCTTGGATCGACATCGAGTACCAGCAGATCAATCCAGCTTCCACCGAACAAGCGGTCGTTTCCATCGTGGCCTTCCAGACGATCCGAATCGGCACCGCCGTACAGCGAGTCGTTACCACCGCCGCCGGAAAGATTGTCTTCGCCCGATCCACCAATCAGCCAGTCATCACCGCCCACAAGTGCTTTGTGAGTGTTCTCGCTCGGAAGCCCTTCCTCGCCCGTTCCCGGACCAGCCAGCCAATCTCCGAGCAGCGTGTCGTTACCGTTGTTGCCGTAAAGCACTTCACCACGAAGGTTGCCGTACAGGAAGTCGCCGCCATTGCCGCCATGCATTTCATCGCCGGACAACGTTGATTCGGCCTGGACCCGAGCAGCGCTGGCCGAATTCGTCAGCGCGGCATACGCATACAGATGGTCCACACCGTCTCCGCCCCATGATCGCTGACCGACCAGACTTTCGCCGCCAGTCGCATCAACAATTCCAGCGCCCGCGAACAACGTGTCGTCGCCGAATCCACCATAAAGTTGATCGATGCCCGCGTTGCCGAACAGACGGTCACTGTTGGCTCCACCAAGCACAACGTCGTCGCCGTCGCCCGCCAAAAGCCGGTCGTTACCCGCTCCGCCGTCGATAAAGTCGTTGCCGCCACCGCCTCGGATGGTGTCGTGATCACTTCCGCCGAACAGCAGGTCGTCGTCGGCTCCACCGTCAATAATGTCGTCGCCGTCGAACGACGTCCCTTCGATCGACAAGCCGTCCATTCCGCGAGGCATGATGACTGGTACGTCAAATCCGGTTGGGTTCGCCGCTTCCGCTTCGTCCCAGCCAGTCGGTCGAACCGCGTCGTGAGCCCAGTCCAGCACGGTTCGCGCGAGGCTTCCGTTCAGCGCCGCGATTGTCTGTGGAAGGCGTTCCGTGCTTGTTGTCGACGTAGGATCGATACCAGAAAGCGTTGCTGGCAGCAGACCGCCCCAAACGATGTCGCGTCCGCTTCCCGATTGAACTGTGTCGATGCCGAAACCACCAACAACAATGTCGTCACCGCCTTCGCCATGAACAACATCATTGCCAGCTCCAGGCAGAATCACGTCCGCTCCGTCACCGCCATGAATCGTGTCAATGCCGGCCGCTGTGACAATCAGATCGGCTCCCATGTCGCCGAAAATCAGATTATCGCCGCCCGTGGAATGCACAACATTGCGGAGGTTGTCTGCTGTTGCAGCAACTCCGTTTTTACGAACACCAGCGTACACGGTATCGTTGCCGCTGCCGGTAGAAATCAGATCGCTGCCCGCTCCACCAATGATCGTGTTATTGCCACTTCCCGTGTCATCATTCAGGTTTGGCCCAACCGAAACGTTGCCGGCTGAGTTTCCGTAAATCGTGTCGTTGGAGGAACCGCCATCAAGATGGTCGTTTCCTTCACCACCGACGATCGTGTCGGAAAGAGCTCCACCGAAGAGTTCGTCGTTGCCGGTACCGCCGTCGATGTAATCGCGGCCGTTCTCGCCATAAGCTTTGTCGTTTCCACCGGCGCCGAAGATTCGGTCGTCGCCCTCGCCACCGTGGAGCGTGTCATCCCCGTCGTTTCCGTGAAGGATATCGCGGCCGCCTTCGCCGTGCAGAACGTCCCGTCCTTGGCCGCCTCGCAAAGTGTCATTGCCCACGCCGGCGAAGATTTCATCGTCGCCATCGTCGCCCGACAGTTCGTCGTCGCCCGCGTATCCGTACAGCTGGTCGTTCCCCGCTCCACCATTCAGAACGTCTGCGTGAACTGTTCCGTACAGTCTGTCGTCGCCGCTTCCACCGTCCAGAACGGCCGGACCGGCTGCGGCAGTCAGCGTGTCGTGGCCATCGCCACCAGACAGGTTGACGGCCTGCGTCAGACTTTCGTGGATCGAAATGACATCGTCGCCGCCGCTGCCGTGAGCCACAATGTTGGCGATTCCTGCGAAGCCTTTGGTTTCTAAAATGTCGCCCGCTGCGTTCAATGTTCGCACGACGACTCGGTTCGGATCATTCGCATCGTCACCCGGCAAAACGACAAAGTGATCGTTGCCAGCCGTTGTGTTCAGTGTCAGCGTATCGCCGGTTTTGGTCGCAATCAGATCGCGCGATTCCGCTGGGCGATCTAAGCGGAAGTCCAGCAGTCGAGTCGACGCGATGTTGTAGCTTCTTCGAATCGTGGAAAAGAGCAGATCAATCTTCCAAAACGCTGAGAGTCCCGCGTCAACCGAACCACTCACGTCGAACACGTGCAGCGGCGGAGGACTCAGTAGCAAGCTGCGCCCGATTTCGTCGATTCGAATGCGGCCATCTGTTTCGTTGGTAAATTCATCCGGATAGTCGTGAAGATTGAAATTCACAGTCGATGAAATTTGTCCGCGAACACCGGCTTCAAAGATACCGGCGTCGAGTCCCCCCTGGACATACAGATAACCAGTGAACGTCGCTTCCGGAACATCCGCGCCGGTGCCGTCAAGGTTCGCTCGGTCACTGATAAACAAACCGTTCGCAATATCGGTCGGATCAAGCGTGCTGATAAACTGCCGCAGCCCTGAGGTGTCGTAGCCGATATTGAAGTCGATCTTCGACGAAACGCCGCCGCCCAGTTCCGCGTACAATGCAGGAAACGGCGGGAAGGGAACTCGGCGAGCGATATTGAAATCGAGTTCCAGCGCCGGCAAATCAAAGAACACAAGATCCACGTTCTTACCGGTCAACAGCCCCAGAGCACTCGCTGGATTCTTCAGCAGCGGGATCTGGATGACCTTTTCCTTTTTCGGCTTAGTCAGTTCATCCGCGCCGTGTTCCGCCAGTTGCTCATCGACCGTCTTGGCGGGTTCGGTGTGTGATTCTGTATCAACGTTGCCCGGAGTTCCGTTTAGCGCTCCATCGCCGGAAAGCACGAACGATCCCGCTTCGATCCAGGTGTCATTGCTGATGCCCGCCAGTG
>CAYZYB010000278.1:0-6551 GCA_964481505.1 uncultured Planctomycetaceae bacterium
GTCATCCAGCGTTGTGCAAACATCGTAGGAAATGATGTTGGCGTGCGGTGCGACACCAGAAACTTCAGCCCTTTGATTCGTGCCCGGCACAGGTACTGTCACAAAGTTCCCTGCTGCGATTCCGGCGACGCTGGTGCCGTGATCCGCGTCACCGGCGGCATTTATCGGATCGCTGGTGAAATTCCAGGCTCCCACCACCTTGTTGTTGAATTGAAGAGACGCATCGAAGTCCGGATGTGCAGGATCGCCAAGCCCCACGTACACTCCATCGCCAAATGGATTCACATGAACATAGCCATCGTTGGGGCCTACTTCAGCAAACGACACGTTGTCTAAGTCGATTCCCGAATCGATGATGCCAACCAGCACGCCTTCTCCAAAAGCACCGTCGACACCGCCATTCGTGGCACTGCCATCCCATATCGCCGGGGCACCCGTGAGCTCAGCAGAATTGCTCTGCAACGTCGACGCGGCATCGGCGAGTACTGTCGACACGACCGGCAGCGTGGAAAGCTGTTCTGCCTGCGTTTCGGTAAGAGGAAGAGCAAAACCGTTCAATGCAGTTGTGTATTCAAACTGCGGCGTGATTTCTTCGTCGAACAGCTGCCGAACGTCGTTTAGGAAGGTGGAACGCTGTTCTGTTCGCGATGTATCCGTATCCTCCAGCAGCACGAGGTAGGTATCTCGATCTGCCGATGTTGCAGAAAGCAGCATGCGGACTTCGAGTGATTCGCTGACGACGTCCGCCATCGCTCGATTTCGGAAACGCCGCGAGGATGCTCGACGGCTCCTGCCCGCAGTACATCGGCGAATATGCGTCCAGACCAATTTCAACAATTCAGGCACGGCCATCCATTATCGGCGAAGGTGTTGACGAGGCAATCATGACGAACCCATTGGGCACTATATGATAAGACGTCCTGAAATCGTTGGCATAACAATTAGCACACGAAACGTGTTCGACATTACAAAAATGCAAAACCGAATGCCGAGCATGACGCTCCAATGCCGCGTTCCATAGCGCCGAAAAAGCAAAATGTTTGCCGAAACAGCTTTCGAATAATTGCTGGATCGTCCTGATTGCAGCAGCGAAATCCCGATCCAGGCTTATGCGACCGTCTTTAAGATCGTCTCCCAACACGTCTCCGATGTCTTCGTAGCGGACGCGATGAATTTCCTTGTTCTTTTTTGTTCAACCGAAATCAACGACTTACTGATGACTTTCAGCCACCAGCAATATCTCGGGCCAAAGATTGCATCTGGGGCAAAACGAAATTTCTGTGACCAATTGGCGGAAATGGTCGCTACGTTTTCTTCGGAAACGGTCTTAGCCCCAGCAGCATTTCCGCTCGTTCGGTAAGCGGTTTGGCGGCAAGATTTTTGTCCGTGTGTTCAGCAAGGTTCCCCGCGACGAGGTCGTAGACGGCCTGGCGTTCGAGGCTGGTGTCCACATCAATGCACTTGCCATTGCTCCTGAACAACTCGACCGTCGGCAGCGTTTCAACTTTGAAGGTGTCAAATCGCAACTTGATGCTTTCGATGTTATCGTCCGCTCTGCCCGTGTATTTCGCTCGACCCAGAATTCGTTGTTCAAGAACATCGTACGGACATTCGAAATACAACATCTTTGGCAGTGCTCCGTCGCGACCGAATACGTCGTGCCATGCTTCCATGTTGTCCAGAGAACGCGGAAAGCCGTCCAGCAGGAAGTTGTTTTTCCCGGTTGTTCGAGTCACCTTCTCCATCGCGTTTTTCAGCAGGCTGACCACGGTTTCGCTGGGTGCCAGTTTCCCGTCTTTCAACAGAGCGTCGATCATCGCGGAATGGGGCCCACCCGCTTCGATTTCGGCGCGGCAGAGTTCTCCGGCGGATAGGTGGGTCCAGCCCAGCTGCGATTCGGCGAGTTCACACATGGTACCTTTTCCGCTGCCAGGGCCGCCAATGACGAACACAACGTTGGGCGGCGGACAGGGCTGACGAGGGTCAAAGTGGTGCAGTACAATCTTCGGAGCCGGGGCGACTCCTTTTTTGTAAACGTGCCATTCGATGTCTGTCGGTGGCATGTCGTTGTCGCAGGTGGCGTCGTAGGCCAGGTGGCCATCGAGCCGACAGATTCGCCACGACTTGTAGCTGTTGGAGTACGACAAAGCCGGGCTGCGAGCAGATTTCCCGTCCGCTCGGTCCCACGCCATTCTGCCGTTCCAGTAGCCGAGGGTTGAGATGGTTCCGGATTCCGATTCCGCGGGAGGCGCCGTTGACGGTACGAAGAGTCCGTCCACTTCCGGAATCCCTGCGCCGGATACTTCGATGTAGAACGTATTCGGCGGCAGTGTGTTTGAGTCGGTCATGTGGTTGTTGGTTGAAGAGTTGGGTTGAGAAGAGATTCCGCACATTGCAAAGTACCAAAGCCAGGAGGCCCACTATGGCGAGTGGCACCAGAATGCCGCGATAGCTTTTTCGATCAACGGCCGCTCAAATCCTTCCGATGCTTTATCCAAAAGTGACATATGCAACACGAGAAATTGCTCAACAGCACGACGTTGTTCCCCGTTCAGTAAAGCAAAACGCTCCCACTGATCCGCAGGATAGGTGAGATGAAAAACGATGTCCTGCTGGAGTTTACCGTTGAGATCGGCGAGCAAATACGCCGGAAGATGAAAACGCATTCCTTTACCATCAAAGAAGCTCAAGCTGGAATGGCATTCGTTCAGTTGTTGTGTCGATATGCGTGCCCAGTCGATCGTTTCGTCGCTACTGCGGACGGAGGCTTGTGTTGGCTCATCTGCGTACGCGTCGAGGGCCTGTCCCTGAAACAGGCCGATCCCATCTGCCAGAGTAACGCCGGTAAACGCGTCGCGAATCAACTGCATAACGCGGGATACCGCTTCCCGTCGGTCGGCATACATTTCTATATTCCGTCTTTAGCAATCAAAGTACATCGCGAATTCATACGGGTGTGGACGCTGCTGGATGGCCGTTACTTCGACTGAGCGTTTCTATTCGATCCACGTTTCGATGACGTCAGTGGTGAAGACATCGCCTCGCAGCAGGAAGTCGTGATCTTTCTCAAGAGCATCGAGTGCTGTTTCGAGGGACGTTGGCGTGTAACCGACGTCCTGTTGCTCTTCTGGTGCCAGGTCGTAGAGATCTTTATCCAGCGGTTTGCCTGGATCGATGCGATTTTGAATTCCGTCGAGCATCGCCATCAGGACGGCGCTGGTGGCAAGGTAAGGATTGCACGAAGAATCGGGGCACCGAAATTCCAGACGCCGTTCGGCATCGTCGCCGGAATTCACGGGAATGCGAATGGCGGCTGAGCGATTTCGGTAGCTGTATGATAGGTTTACCGGTGCGTCGAAGTGGGGCGTCAAGCGTTTGTAGCTGTTCGTCGTCGGGCAGCAAAAGGCCAGCAGCGACGGAGTGTGTTGCAGAATTCCGCCCATGGCATGCATCGCGGTTTCGCTGAGTCCGCCGTAACCGGAACCAGCAAACAGCGGCGTGTCGTCTTTCCACAGTGACAGCTGGAGATGCATTCCGGAGCCGTTGTCATTCCAAACCGGCTTCGGCATGAACGTCGCCACGCGGCCCTGTTGAGCGGCGTAGTTTCGCACGATGTGTTTAAGTCGCAGCAGTTGGTCAGACATCTGCAGCAACGAACCGGACTTCAGAGAAATTTCGCACTGACCGCCGGAAGACACTTCGCGATGGTGCCGCGCGACTTCGATACCGCTGTCCTGTAACGCCAGCATGATGTCGGTTCGCAGATCCTGAAGTCCATCGCTGGGGGGAGTCGACAGATAACCTTCCCGATGCCGCACCTGCGATCCGGAACCGGATTCCAGGTCCGCGCCACGACTCCACTGCCCATCAACGCTATGCAGATGGTAGTAGCCTTCGTGTTCGTTCTGATCGAAGGCCACTTTGTCGAACACGAAGAAGTCGACATCAGGGCCGACGTTGGCTTTGTCTGCAATGCCAGTCGACTGCATATACATTTCGGCGTTGCGCGCGACGTTGCGAGGATCACGGGCATAGCTCTGGTGGGTGACCGGATCTTTCACGTTGCACAGCATTGCTATGGTGCGTGCCATGAAAGGATCAACATACGCGGACTGCGAATCCGGAACGACCAGCATGTCACTTTCGTGGATCGCCTGCCAACCTCGCATCGAAGAGCCGTCAAATGCGAAACCATCTTCAAAGCTGTTTTCAGTGAGCTGTTCGACGGGAATCGTAAAATGTCGCTGGTGGCCTCGAAAATCAGAAAACCGCAAGTCGACAGCCTGAATTTCGCGTTGACGGCAAAGGGCGATGACTTCGCGAGGAGAGTTGTTCGTGATGGACATGGGTAGAACAAAAAGATTCGGAATGACGGGGTTGGAGAGGATCGCCTGAGATGTGGATCGGGCGCCTAAATGCCACGATCCATGAATGTGGCTTCAGTATAGAGAAGACGAACACAAAGCGTAGCAGGAGCCACCACACTTCGCGTTTCTGCCGGCAATCCGCACGAACATCCGCGCCGCAACGTCCGTCATGCCAAACTCATTCGCCTATTTTCTCACCGGAAACTCCCTCAGACCGGAATTGGACTGTTCAGCGGCTGGAAATCCCGTCATTCCGAGGTGTGGCCTTTGCATTTTGGTCGTCGCAAACGATACTTTCGCAGAAATCGAGTTGAATAACACGGGAGACGGTCTGCGCGGATGACGCGGCAGTCGGGGAATCGCAGGAACCCCACGCTCTCCTTTTTTGTCCGTCAGAATGAACCTGCAGGAGAAAATGATGTCTGTCGCTACGGAATTTCCCATCCCGCTGAATCAGTACCAGGTTGTTGCTCTCGATCCCGCTCAGCCAAAACTGACGGACGATCAGCGTAAACAACTGGCCGCCAACATTCAGTTGTGCCGCGACGCGATCATCTTCTTCACAGCCATTGCCGACGCCAAGGGACTCGGCGGACACACGGGCGGCCCATACGACACCGTGCCCGAAACGCTGATCATGCACGGCTTCATCGAAAACGCTCGCAAGGGCGGAACGCCGGATGTCTTGCCAGTCTTCTTCGACGAAGCCGGCCACCGTGTTGCCACGCAATATTTGATGGCAGTCCTGGAAGGCGACATGGAAGTCGAACGACTGTTCCATTATCGCGAATACCTCTCGCACCTGCCTGGTCATCCGGAAAAAGGATTTACCGAAGGCGTGAAGTTCAGCTCCGGTCGACTGGGTCACATGTGGCCGTATGTCAACGGCGTGGCGATTGCCAACCCGGACAAAGTTGTCTTCATGCTGGGGTCAGACGGATCACAGATGGAAGGCAACGACGCCGAAGCCGCTCGCCTTGCTGTCGCGCAAAACCTGAATGTCAAATTGCTCGTCGATGACAACGACGTCACCATCGCTGGTCACCCGTCCGACTATCTTCCGGGCTTCAGTGTCGCCAACACTCTGGAAGGCCATGGTCTGAAGATCGACATCGGCGACGGCGAAGATCTGGACGCTCTGTACGCTCGCATGTGCGCTGCCGTCACAGGCGACGGCCCGATTGCATTGATCAACCGCCGCAAGATGTGTCCGGACATTGAAGGTCTGGAAGGCAGTGCGCACGGTCACGACGTCATCAAAACGGCTGTTGCGATTGACTACCTGAACGCCAACGATCGCAAAGAGGCGGCGGAATACCTTGGTTCTGTCACCAAAGGCCCCGGTGGCCCCAATCATCAGGGTTCCGATCCGAAAAGCATCGGCAAGAATCGCGATTTGTTCGGGCGAATCCTGAACGAAATCCTCGACGGCATTCCGGAAGCCGAACGCGTTGCCAGCGTCAAGGTCTTCGACTGCGACCTCGAAGGCAGCTGTGGTTTGAATCACGTTCGAGCGTCCCACCCGGAGGTTTTCGTTCGTGGTGGCATCATGGAACGCGGTAATTACTCTGCGGCGGCTGGATTCGGTTACGAAAAAGGCAAGCAGGGCATCTTTGCGACGTTTTCGGCGTTCCTCGAAATGCTCGTTTCCGAAGTCACGATGGCTCGATTGAACGGCAGCAACGTACTGGCCCACTTCAGTCACGCCGGTTGCGACGACATGGCAGACAACACGTGTCACTTTGGCCTCAACAACATGTTTGCCGCCAATGGTCTTCCGGAAGAAGGCAAAGACACAACACGACTATTCTTTCCTGCTGATCAACATCAGTTCCGAGCGTGCCTGAACAAGATTTACAACGACGAAGGTCTGCGATTCATCTTCTCAACACGATCGGGAGTTCCCGACCTGTTGGACGAAAACGGCAACAGGATCTTCGGCGACGACTACAAGTATGTCGTTGGCAAAGACGACGTCATTCGCGAAGGCACCGCTGGTTATGTTGTCAGCTTTGGTGAAACCACTTACCGCGCTCTGGACGCAGTCATCCGTCTGAAAGAAGCGGGCCATGATGTTGGCCTGATCTGCAAATCGACGCTGAACGTTTACGATGAAGAGATGATGGCGAAACTCGCAGCGTCTCCCGCCGTTTTGGTGGCGGAATCGTTCAACGTGAACACTGG
>CAYZYB010000279.1:0-6550 GCA_964481505.1 uncultured Planctomycetaceae bacterium
ATCTGTTTCCACTGCAGCGAGGATACGACAAATATTTTGGAACTCTGGCTGGCGCAACGCGTTATTTTGCTCCCATTCATCCTCGCGGCATGACCTTCGGCAACGAACAAATCGACAATCCGCCAGGCACAAACGGCAAAGCGTTTTACACGACTGACGCTTTTACCGATCACGCGATTCGTTTTATCGATGAACATCAAACGTCGAAGGAATCGGTGAATCCATTTTTTCTATACCTGGCTTATACGGCACCGCACTGGCCGTTGCAGGCTTTCGAAGATGATGTTGCGAAGTATCGAGGACGCTACAAGGCGGGCTGGGAAGCGTTACGAGAGTCCCGCCACAGGCGGCAGATCGAGCTCGGATTGATCGATCCGCAATGGAAGTTGTCCGAACCCTTGCCGAAAATTCCAGCATGGAATTCTCTCGATGCCAAAAAACAGGATGAGATGGATCTGAAAATGGCGGTGTATGCCGCGATGATTGATCGGATTGATCAGAACATCGGCCGTCTTGTCAGTGCCTTGAAAGAACAGGAACGGTTTGACAACACGTTGCTTCTGTTTCTATCCGACAACGGAGCCTGTGCAGAAGGCGGTATGCTTGGCCGTGGAAACTTTTTCGATGTTGAAAGACGTAATTTTGAAACGAATTGTTCTTACGGGGAAGCCTGGGCCAATGCGAGCAGCACGCCGTTCAGGCTGTACAAGCATTTCGCTCACGAGGGTGGGACGGCGTCGCCGTTTTTTATGCACTGGCCCGCTCAGATTGAGCCACAGGCAGAATGGTATCGCACGCCCGCTCAGTTGATCGATATTGCGCCAACGTTGATTGATGTTGCGGGCGCGACGTATGCTGAAGAGCGCGAGGGAAATCCGATCCCGGCACTTGATGGCGTGTCACTGCGGCCCGCTTTCGTCGCTGAACCACTTTCGCGGCAGTCGCCGATTTTTATCGAGCACGAAAACAATGCATTTGTTCGTGATGGGAAATGGAAGCTGGTTGGTCAGGGTGTCTCGAAAGCAGCCGGAGTTGATGCGTCGAAGTGGGAGTTGTATGACATGGAGCGTGATCGCACAGAAACGAATGATCTCGCCAAAGCCAACCCGGCAAAGGTCAACGAACTCGCCGCTGAATGGGATGTCTGGGGGAAGCGCGTGGGCGTGTATCCGAAGCGGTTAAAGAAGAAACGGACTTCGAAGACACAAAAATAGAACTATGACTCAGCGATTGCGAAAAGCGTTCATTTCGCGGAGCAAGCGATTGACAACTTTCGGGTTTCCACTGTTGATGTTGTTTTGTTCGCCAACGTCCGCTGCCAGGTCGAAAAGCAGAGGTGGATCGTGTTTTTCCGGGGGCTCGCGTTTTCGAGTGTCGGGGTTCGACGATCGTGGTTTCGATGTTATGTGAATTTTGTAGTTTCCTGATCGAAACGCCGTCGCGTTGCCTCCGTAGTACCATTGTGTGCGCGGGCTCCTTTCACCACGCAGCAGTACGCCGGAAAGGTCCTGTGAAATGTAGCCCGACTGCTCTGTCGGCTGACTGCCTCCCGTCAGCGTTGCGAAGGTTGCGTACAGATCAAGGTTCGCTGCCATGTCGTGAATAGTGCCAGGCGAGATTTTTCCTGGCCAGTGGAAGATGGCCGGGACGCGGAAGCCACCTTCCCATGATGTTCCCTTTTCTCCTCGCAACGGACCTGTCGAACCGCCGTGAACTTCGAACATTGACCACGGTCCATTGTCGCTGGTGAATACGATCAAAGTATGTTTATCGATGCCGGCATCTCGGACCGCCGCCATCACCTGGCCAACGGACCAATCGATTTCTTCGACCACATCCCCAAATCGACCGCCATCGCTCTTTCCCTGAAACGTCTTCGACGCAAATATTGGGGCATGTGGCATGTTGTGAGCGAGATGCAGGAAGAACGGTTTGTCTTTTCTTTCGTGAATCCACTTCACAGCTTCAGCCGTGTATCGCGACGTGAATAATTCCTGATTCGCCGGGAATTCAACGACTTCGCGCCCGCGAATCAGCGGGACCTGGAACGTGAACTTGCCACAATTATCGAACAATTGACGGTTCTGCACTTTGCCTTTCGGAGCGGGGACGTCGTTGCTGCCCGGGGTTCCAAAGTGGCTGTCGAACCCGCATTCCAGTGGATGCATTGTGCTGGTCGTAAAGTCTTTTGGGTATCCAGCGAGATGCCATTTGCCAAGAATAGCCGTCGCGTAGCCCTGCTGTTTCAGCATGGCGGGCATGAGTTGATCGCGAGTTTTCTGGAGGCTTGCTTTTCCCATCAGGGCAGGGTGGCGACCAGTCATAAGTCCACGACGACTCGGCACGCACGTGGAACCGGAAGAATAGAAGTTCGTCCACCGTTGTCCTTCAGCGGCCAGCCGATCGATATTCGGGGTCTTGATTTTCGTATTCCCATAACAAGACAGGTCACCGTACCCCATGTCGTCGACGAAGATCAGAATAATGTTCGGTGCTTCGACCGCTTGAACGAATTTTGACGTGCATAGCAGGACGAAAAGAACGTAGGCTATCGGCTTCATTGTGGTTGATCGATTTCCGGACAGCAGTGCGAACGGCTATTTACCGGGTGGCTTAAGTGCAACGTGAAATGTGCCGCTGACTGGTTTACGCTGAAGGCTCAGTCCGGAAAAAGTTCCGAAAATGGCATTGCCAACGAGTACCCCGTCGTAGTTGATTGACTGGTCGAGTCGATGTCCTTCGCGGATCGGATCTCCAGTCCGTGCTCGAAAGATGAGTCCGTCCGTTTCCCAGGTCAATACGTGATGCGAATGCCCACCGTATTCCATATCAGTTTCGACTTTGTCACCTTCACCTTTTACTGGATCACTTCTCAGCGTGAATCGAAGTGTCTTAGCCATGGCAACCCCGGGTTTTCTTTGCTGTCGCTTACCGTTGAACACCATTTCCGGTGTGATCGCATTTTGTGCGTTAAGGGTGCCACCAAGTTTCATGGAGGCCTCAGTCAGCTGTGTCGCTATGGCGGGCAATCCTTTTCGTTCTAGTGTTCGGCATGTCGAGAGCATACTGCGCTGCAGCGGCTTTTGGAATATTCGCAGTTTTTTGCTGGCGTCCAGAAGTGTCTTCAGAGTCACGTCGTGTTGATCCAACGTGCCACCAGACTTCAACCATCTGACTGCTGCGTCGACCTGAGATTCAGCGGTCCTCTTTTGATCCGGAGTGAGGCGCACATTGCGTTTGGCTTTTGCTTTCAAGGCTTCGAGAGATCGAACGGTTGTTTCGAAAAGGCTGCTTTCCTTTTCCTTATACGTCTGAAACACCCGTTCAAGGCTATCCCGGTCTGCGGAATACACGTCGGGGATCGCGTTAATCGCGTCGCTCATCGGACTGTTTTGAGCAGTTGCAGGACCAGCATCAATGGCAGCCAATGCTGATACTGTGGTGAGGATCAGTATTGCACGGCGCGTTTGAAGGTGGATTGTCATATGGGTATTTCCCGGATCCGAAGCCACAGCCAGTGATAAACCAATTGTACCGTTCAGTTTGGAAGCGACTCAAGCCCTTCATGCGGATGAGTCCGCACGAATTCGTCTGTGACCGGTCTACGATTGAATTGGTGGTCGGTATCCAGTGCCGGCGTCGTCGCCGGAATGACGATTCCACGATGCATGTTGTCGCGAATCGTTTGAGGGATCTCCCTGATCTTTATTGTGTCAAAAGAACTCCGTTGTTCACTTCGAAGTGTGTTGGTTTATTCAGTGAGCAATGCATCCAGCCGCGATTCTGATTCGATCAGGTCGTCGGGCGATTGCTTCGCCATTGTGATGATCGTGTTTTATTGTTGAGAGTTCGGACTGGCGTTTCGCGGTTCTTCGTTTGGCTATTTTAGAAGCAGAGAGCCTCCAATCGGAATAAACTTCGTGGCGACGCCGATCAATGATGCTGCCGTCAGTTCTCGGGCACCGTAGACTTCGACAGCAACGCCGTGTTTTTCTCGCAGTTTCTTCACGACCAAGTCGAAGTCGCCATCACCGGAGACTAGTACAGCCACGTCGACCTCGTTTGCATGTTCGATCATGTCCAGCGTGATACCCACGTCCCAATCGCCTTTCGCAGAGCCGTCTCGCCGTTGGATAAAGGGCTTTAGCTTCACTTCGAAGCCGATTGCTTTCAGGATGTTCTGAAACTGAAGTTGTTTCGCATCGCCCCGATCAATCGCGTACGCATATGCCTGAATGACTTCTCTGCCTTCTGTTGCCTGTTTCCAGAATGCGTTGTAGTCGAAATGGCAACCGTGAGTTTGCTTTACTGTGTAGTAGACATTTTGTACGTCGACAAAAATCGCCACACGCTCTGGTTTATTCACAGTTAGCACTTCTTAAGGATGTGATGAAACGTGGGTTAACTTTTCGCTTTTCCAGACGGGATTTTTAGCTGCACTGGCTTTTTGACTTTGTCTTTTGTTGGTCGTGGGCCGTCTTTTCCAAAGAGCTGGTTGTCCCAGTCGCATGCCAGCAGGAGATCGAAACCCGGGTTCTGGTTTTTGACCTGACACGAACACGGTCCGACCATGAAACGCGATACGGCACCGATTGTGGAAGATGAGATGCCTTTGCCAACGAGGGCATAGAGAACTCGTCCGCGACCGAGCACCGGAAATGCCATCGGTTCATCCAGTTCCAGCAGGTCTGACTCACTGCGTAGAAGTGAGCTAAGCAGAAGTTGTTCTTTGGGATCGTCGCGTTTCAGAGTGATGATGGAAAACTTGATCCGCAATTCCAGATGGGATGCGACCAGCAGATCTTCTTCTGATTCGATTTCTTCCTGTTCGGGAAGTTCGAGCTGCGATTCATTGATAGCGACTTGCTCTTTAAGGGTTTTTAGTGCTCGTTCGTCCTGTTCTTTGTGGCCACTGGGAACGAAAATCCATACCGTCGACTCGCCTTTGAGCAGTCGTTTGGCGATTTCTTTTCGAGTTGGTGATTCAGCGATCTGTGCCACGTTGCTGTCGGTGAACGGGGCTTCCATCGCGATGCGGTCGGGAACGTCTTTTGTCCCTTCCGGGTACTGGACAACCATCAGTGGTTCGTTTTTGGACGCTCGTGTTTTCCATGCGTGTTGAAGCCGAGCGTCACTGATGTCTTTTGCAGCCAGAGTTCTGATGTCAAAGTTGGTGGCAATCGGTGATTCGAAATTGGACGTCTTAAGTGACGTTAAGCTGCTGCGTTCAGTTTCGGTCAGTGGATTTTCGTGCAGGATGACGATGTCGTAGTGGTCAGCCTGCCAGCGTTCCAGTGCATAACGAAACACGGGGATCTGACAGGCAATCAGTGGAGTTGCGACCAGTAGCGTCAGGGTCGCGGCGATCAGGCGGAGGTTTTTTGATGTCGTTGTCTTTGGTCGATGATTCATCGTTCTAATTTCAAATCGTTTCGCCGATGTTCGGACGAGATCTGCAGGAGATCAGAAAGAACTGGCTACGAATCGTACGAATAAGCACATTCAGGATTTGTGAAAATTCGTGCGAGCCGTGGCTGAAACTGCGATTCCTTACCGTTGAATTACTTTTCGCTGGATACTTCGATGGCAGACAGGATGGCCGTTGACTTGTTGTCTGCGACAAGTTCGACGAGTAGATTGTCTGTCACGTTGACTCCGGTGAATTCTTTAATCAAGGGTTTTACAAGTCCCGCGGTCGCTGTTGGAATGTTGACAGCGGAATCGACAACCTTTCCCTGTAGTTTCAAGTCGAAGGGGCCGGTGTCTTTGTCGTCAACGTTCGCGAAGTAAAGTCGAACACGGTACGCGCGAGCGGCGTCATCTTTGCCGAGCATCGGGATTTCGAATCGTCGCAGACCGCGTGCTCCTGATGTGAACAACCATGGTTCTTCATCGCCGTCGACGCTGACTGATTCTGTATTGCGATTGTACCAGCCGCCGCCAGCGTTGAGGTCTGGTTTTAGATCGAACACGTATTCCAGGCGTTTGCGAGTTGAAGGGCGAGGATAACCAAACCACTCGCGGCCCGATGAGTCCTTGCGATCCCCGGGTGCTCCGAAGTTAATGCCCATTCTGCGGACCGGCGTTGATGGTCCGACGGCACTTAGGATTCCCCACGATTTGTTTTGCGTTTTCGGTTCCATCACGACTGTAGAGGCGATCGAAAACTGGCACACACAGCCAGCGCTGGCTTCCGGCACCATGACCAGGCCGTTGCCGGGAATGGCGTTGACCCAGCAGCCAAGTCGTTGTCCGGAAAAGTGTCGCGTCCCGCTGTCCTGATAGAGATCGTAGTAGCCGATGAAGTCTGAGCGAAAGAACATCATGTTGGGTGTCGCAGTGATGATTCCGCAGTGATGTCCCGGTCGGCTGAAACGCCAGTCGCTGTCTTTGCCAGTGACGGGGTGCATGCGAGTTTTCGGTTTTCCGGAGTGCAGATCGAACGCCCACGGTTCGGCAAAAATTTCGCTGCCAATGACTGCCGGGCGATTCATGTAGTTTGCATTTTTCGACCATAGCTCTTCACCATCTTCCGCGTTCAGTACCAGCA
>CAYZYB010000280.1:0-6530 GCA_964481505.1 uncultured Planctomycetaceae bacterium
GGTACGCCTTATAGAGCGGCTTCGTTCCGGGCAATTCCGGCGACGACGATCGATTGACGTCCGGCAGCGAGTTTCGGCGGTCGCGGTTGAGTCAATGGAAGCCAGGACGCTGCTCTCTGCGCTTACGATAGCGGCTGACGATATCACCTCTGGGAATCAAACATTCACCGCTCCGGACACCGCTGCGGAAGGTGATGACCTGATAATCAACGGCGGCGTTACTGTTGCGTCCACTGCGGGTGATGTCACACTGAACGTTGGCGACCAGTTTTTTCATAATCCCAACGCTGCCGTAAACGCAGCCGGTAACGTCATAATCAATTTCGACACTGGCTCTGCAGACCCAGGCACGGGAAGTGCGGCGTTTCTCCTGGGGAGTTTCTCAGCAACTGCTGTCTTTATCAATGGTAGCACAGACAACGATTCGTTTGGCCTTGAGCCTGCGTCTTATCTTAACAGCCCGCTCGTCGTGGACGGTGGCGGTGGTGATCAGAATCTTCTGGAACTGGATTTGACAGGCGTCGTAGAGCCGGAACTCGTTTACAACGGTGCCACCTCCGGAACGATTACATCTGCCAGCCATGCAGATATCCAATTCACGGATATTCATCGCGTTCTGATCTTCGGCAGTTCCGGTCGGTTCTCAGAAATTGCGTTTGACCTGAGCCTTCTGGCAACGGCGGGTGACGGCAATCCTGATACGCTGGAATTGAGTTCGCCTTCAGCGAATTCTGTAACGTTGACTGTTAACACAGTACAGCTCTTCGATGTCAATCCTGGCGACTTTGATTCGCTAAGAATTATCGGCGGCAGTGATCAGGACACGCTGCTGTTGAGCCATGCCAGTCGAGTGATTTCGGGGCCTGTGGCATTTGAAGGAGGAGCCGGGGATGACATCCTGAGCGTGGAAGGCAATGGGACGACTTCTGCTGTGTACACTCCCAGCGCAACAACGACTGGCAGTGGAACAGTCGATGTGGACGGTAACGTGGTTACGTTCAGCGATCTTGCTCCAATCGACATTTCGAATATGGCAACGGCAACTCTCAACCTGCCTTCCGCCAACGACGTGCTGACGATTCAGAACGGTGTTGATTACGCCACCGGACTCACAGATGCGATGCGAGTCAGCGGAAGCAGCGGCGGCGTGACGATCGAATCGGTCGCCTTTTTCAACAACGACGCATTGACAATAGACACTTCGACCGTTGATGGCGTTGACACAATTACCATCGATTCCGCCGACAACAGTCATGCCAACAATGAGATTGCTTTCCGGACCGGAGGGACTTCGACCGATGGCGATGTGGTTCAGTTGGCAGGAAACATAACAACAACCGGCACGCACCTGTTTTCCAACGCGGCCATTTCACTGACGAATGATATCGTCCTGACGAGTACTGCAAATGGTGGTGTGAGGTTTCTCGACTCCCCAATCAATGGAGCACACAGCCTCACGATCAATGCTGGCGGTGTTACGAACCTGAACTCTGCCATCGGCGATATCACTCCGCTCACCAGCCTGACCACGGATGCCGCCGGATCGACAACGATTGCACAGGGCGACATCAATACCAGTGGATCGCAGACGTTCAACGACCTGGTCACACTAAGCGTCGACACAACGCTGACCGCAACTACCGTCCTGTTGAACGATGACCTCAACGCTTCTCCGCTGGGGCGCCAGACGCTTTCGATTGTTGGCGATCTTGTTCTGGGTAACGGTACCAACGACACCATTGGTGCTACCGACCCACTGGGCGGACTTTCGGTCAGTGGAATGACGACGTTTAATTCGAGCGTGTCATCGGGCGCGAGTATCACCACTTCAGCTGGCGGAAATAATACTGGAAATCAGTCGTTCGGAGGGCCCATCACGTTGACTCCCGGTGTCGACGTTAGCCTGCAGTCAGACGGCGGAGGCGACATCGACTTCGCTTCAACCATCGATGGTCCGCAAAGACTGACAGTGACCACTCAGGGCACCACAACTTTCGGCGGCGTCGTGGGTGGCAGCACTCCGCTGACATCACTTGTTGCCGACGCAAATGCTGTCGTACTGGCGAATGTTGCGACTCAGGGCTCACAGGAATGGAACGGCGACACCAACATTGCCGGCGGTGTGTCACTTTCCGCTCCGGGAATCAACCTGGCAGAAGATCTGGAACTCGCCACGGGCATTAATGCCATCGTGGCAATCAACGGAAACATAACGATCGGTGATGCGGCTGATGATGTCACCACGTTTGACGTGACTGGAAAAACGACAGCAGGCATAGACTTTGATCAGTTGCAGGTTAATGGCAGCGTGACGCTTCAGGGCAGCCTGGATATCGGCGGCACGTTTGGCGACATCGGAGCCACCGGCGACACCATCATGCTGATCGACAATGACGGCGCAGATGCGGTGGTCGGCACTTTCGCCGGTCTTGCCAATGGGGCTGCTGTCTTCCTGAACGGCGAAGGGTGGCGAATTTTCTATGACGGCGGTGATGGCAACGATGTAGTTCTGGAATTCGGGCTGGCTGGCTTGAGTATTGGCGATGCCCAGGTTGTGGAAGGAGATTCGGGAATGTCAGAGATCACATTTGACGTGACTCTTGATTCTCCGGCGGGCGGCGCGTTCCGAGTCACCTATGCAACGTCCGATATCACGGCCGACGTGAACGACTACGCGCCAGCAAACAGCACACTCAATTTTTCAGGCACAACTGCAAACGAAACTCAGACGATCGCAATTCCTGTCGCACCAGATGAAGTTGTAGAACTTGAGGAAGCGTTCGCTATCACATTGACGAGCATTCTGGACACCAGCAGTGTAGAAATCACCGACAACGTGGCCATCGGGACCATTCAGAATGACGATTCCGCAACGATTGCGATCAACGACGTTACCCTCACGGAAGGCGACAGCGGAATAACAGCGTTTACGTTCGATGTCGTCCTGGACGCGGTCGTTGACACCTCCGTGACGGTGAACTTCAGTACCGCAGACGATTCTGCCACGGTCAGTGATTCAGACTTTGCGGCCAACGCTGGATCAATCACGTTTTCCGGAATGGCCGCGGAAACGATGACAATTGATGTTGAAGTCAACGGAGACACAATTCCGGAACCAGATGAAGTCTTTGAAGTGCTGTTATCCGGCCTCGACGCGGCGTTACGCGATGTGACGGTAACAAACTCACTGGGACTCGGCACAATAACAGACGACGATCGCGTTCCCGTTTCTCTCAGCCTGAATACTTCGTCCTACAGCGGGGGGGAGTCGACTCAAACCGAGAGCATCACGGTCACGGCCACTGCAGATTCGGCTGTGACTGGCGACCAGACTTTCACGGTCGATTTGTCCGGCACCGGCATCACAGCCAGCGACTATTCACTTTCGAACGCAACCATCACAATTCCTGACGGCGAAACAGTCGGCACAGTGACGCTGGAAGTTTTAAATGACGCGCTGGTCGAAGCAACTGAATCCGCAACCGTAGCACTCACGAACCCATCCGGCGGTGTCCGATTGGGGGCTGTCGATTCGGTTCTACTGGAAATCACGGACAACGATTCTGCATCGATTGCGATCTCCGATGCCACGATCACGGAATCGGATTCCGGAACGGCTTCTCTGGTGTTTGATGTGACTTCAACAGGTGCAGTCGATGCTCCATTCACCGTGGACTTTGCCACCATTGACGGCTCGGCCACAGTCGCAAACGGCGACTACGAATCCAACACCGGGGCTATTGAATTCGACGGTAGTGACAACCAGACCAAAACAATCACCGTGGTCGTCAACGGCGATGAAACTGTCGAACTTGATGAAACGTTTGTCGTGAATCTTTCCAACGTCGTTTCCGCCGGTCGCTCGATCAACATTGCGAATGCATCCGCTGACGGCACGATATCCAATGACGATGCCGCAACGATTTCAATCGACGACGTCGCGCTGGCGGAAGGCGATTCAGGTCAGACGCTGTTCGAGTTTACTGTGACTCTTGATAGTGACATTCAGGGGGCGGTCAGCCTGAGTGTCGATACCGCAGACGGCACGGCTTCTTCTGCTGAAGCGGACTATGTTTCGATCACCAACGGCATTCTGACGTTTGCAGGCACTGCCGGAGAAACGCAAACCGTGACTGTGTCAGCTATTGGCGATGTGGCCGTCGAAGCAGATGAGACATTTCTGCTGAACCTGTCAAATATTTCAGCAGCCGGGCTCGATGTTACGTTTGCCGACGATGAAGGAATGGGAACGATCACCAACGATGACTCCCCTACGGAAGTCGCGTTATCAGTGAACGCAAACGCTGGTACAGAAGCCGGTACGTCCATCATCACGCTGACCGCAACTGCGGCTGCAGCTGTCGTTGGCGACCAAACTGTCGAAGTAGCCGTCACCGGTGTTGACGCGAGCGACTTCGCTCTTTCAGACGCAGCTATTACGATTGCGGATGGACAGACCACGGGCACGGTCTCATTCACTGTCGTCGATGACGCGATCGTGGAACTTGACGAAACAGCAACTGTTAGCCTGATGAATCCATCTTTGGGACTATCTCTCGGCAACAGTGTGACGGAAGACATTCTCATTACCGACAACGACGGCGCCGTGTTGGTCATCGATGACGTCACGTTGGCAGAGGGAGACAGTGGGGGGACCGTTTTCGAATTCACGGTCACGCTCGACAACGCAGTGGACGGTGGTTTGGCTGTGGATTGGGCGACGGCAGACGGAGCTGGAACCATAGCGGGGGTCGATTACACTCCAGGTGGCAGCACGCTGAATTTCGACGGCACAGCCGGGGAATCTCAGACGCTGCAGGTTTCCGTCATCGGCGACGAAATTGTGGAACTGGACGAACACTTTTTCGTCAACCTGTCCGGCGTTGACGCCAACGGACGAGCTGTAAGCATTGCGGACGGTCAGGGGCGCGGTGAGATCACCAACGACGACGCGGCGACACTGTCCATTAACGACATTTCCGTCGTAGAAGGTGACGGCGGAAATACAATCGCGACGTTCACTGTCACGCTCGACAACGAAGTCGACAGCCAGTTGACTGTGGATTACTCAACGGAGAATCTGACAGCAGAAGCGCCCGGCGACTACACAGCGATCAGCAATAACACCCTGTCATTTGCCGGCACCGCAGGCGAAACTCAGACACTTCAGATTGTTGTCTCTCCTGATACTGTCGAAGAGGCCGATGAAACGTTTGCCGTCAACCTTGCGAACGTCCTGGCGAGCGGTCGCGATGTGACGATTGGTGACAGTCAGGGAATCGGTACGATTCTCGACGACGACGGAACTGCCGTCAGCCTGACAGCCAGCACGAACGTGGCCGCCGAAGCGGATTTAACAATCGTCACACTCACGGCAACCGTCGCTTCTGCTGTCACCGGTGATCAGACGATCGATCTCGATGTCAGCGGCATTGGCGTCACCGTGGATGATTACGTGTTAAGAGACACGTCGATCACGATTCCGGACGGACAAACCAGCGGCACGGCAACCTTCACCGTGCAGAACGATGCTCTCGTGGAGTTGACGGAAACCGTAACAATTTCCCTTATCAACGCTCCTGTGGCACTGTCCATCGGAAGCCCGTCGTCGCAGGACATTGTGATCACCAACAGTGCCACAGCTGAACTCAGTATTGACGACGTATCTACTGTTGAGACGTCGACCGGCGATACCGTACTGGAATTCACCGTCACGCTGGACAACGCTGTTGATCAGGCAATCAGCGTCAACTACGCGACCGTCGATGGTACAGCAACCGTCGCGGACAGCGACTACGTGGCAAACAGCGGGACTCTGGACTTTTCCGGAGTAGCAGGGGAGACTCAGACCATTCAGGTGGTTGTCACGAGTGACACAACCGTGGAACTGGATGAGACATTCTTCGCCAACCTATCCGGACTTTCGGCCGGTGGTCGGCCGGTTACCATCGGTGACAGTCAGGGTCTCGGAACAATCACCAACGACGACACCGCGAGACTATCGATTAACGACGTGACAGCCGTGGAAACGGACGGCGGCACGACATTCACCTTCACTATTTCCGCGGACAACGCAGTCGATACCGCCTACACCGTTGATTACTCCACTGTCGACGGGACGGCAGTCGCTGGAGAGGGAGACTACACGGCCGTTGCAGCCACAGCTGTGTCGTTTTCCGGCGACGCGGGTGAAACAGAAGAGGTGCAGGTCACCGTCACTGGTGACACTGTCCCGGAAGTCGACGAAACGTTCACGGTGTTGCTGGCCAATGTTTTGGCAACGGGACGAGACGTTACCATCAGCAACGATACTGGAACCGGAACAATCCTTGACGACGATGGCATCGCAGTGAATCTTGGCGTTGACGTTTCTGCCGGAACGGAAGCCGATGGTACCGTGGTGACGCTGACGGTCACAGCAGCGGCAAACGTATCCGGAGATCAAACCGTTGACGTGACCGTCTCCGGCAGCAATATCACGTCGGGAGATTTTGCTCTCGCCTCCACGACAATCACGATCGCCGATGGAC
>CAYZYB010000281.1:0-6527 GCA_964481505.1 uncultured Planctomycetaceae bacterium
GTTACGGTGCCACCATCTTCATCGATCGCCGACGCACTCGCGGAAAGACTGACCGTAGGTTCGATGTCGCTGTCGATAATTATCGTTGTGGCTGACTGTGGCGAAAGAACGTTTGCATTACTAGCGCCGACAATTGCCACGTCTACGGTTTCATCGAACTCATCGATTGCGTCACGCTCGCCGACAATGTTGACGGCGGCAGACGTGCTGCCGGCCGGAATGGTGATTGTCACGGGAGCCATATAGTCTACCCCGAATACCGCATCACCTGAATATTCAAGAACGACTACAACATCCTGTCCGGAAACTTCTGAAAGAGTTGCCGTGACCTGTGACTGACCGAAATCTTCCAGAGTCGTAGCCTGCGGGATGCTGAGTGTGACACTTGGCTGTGCATCGTCGTCAGTGATGGAGGCGACAGCCTGCTGGAACCCGCTGATGTCACCGCCGACAGATGTCAGCAATGTGACCGCTACTGTTTCTGCGGCTTCATTCAGGGCGTCGTCTATCGACACGACACTAAAGGATTGCGTCAATTGTCCAGCTGGAATCGTAATAACCTGCGGCGGTGTTACGTAGTCGACTCCGCCACCGGTTGCTGTCCCCGTGAACCCGATGGTCACGTCAACATCCCGACCGGACGCTTCAGCAAGCGCAATACTGAATGTTGCGGTGCCACCATCTTCAGCAATCTGTTGTGGACTGACACTGATCGACAATTCCGGCGATACGTCGTCGTCTACGATGGTCGTTGTTAACGGAGAAGCAGTGGTGTCGACGGCATTGCTGACGGAAGTCACCGTTGCAATGACAGTTTCATCGAATTCGTCCAGAGTGTCCGGAGCAGCAGTGATTGGCGTCGACGCTGTTAGGCTGCCAGCGGGGATTGTGATGGTTGTTAGCGCACTGTAGTCAGTAACTGCAGTGGCCGTTCCGCTGTAGGCAACCGTAACCTCGACGTCCTGACCACTTACGGCGCTCAGGGTTGCGACAAGATTTGCGACGCCGCCTGTTTCTGAAATACTTCCCGCGTCTATGGTTACCGCAACGTCTGGGGGCGTTTCGTCATCAACGATGACCACGTTAACCTGCTGAACGGTAACTTCCAAAGCATTTGCTACGGACGCAATATCCACAATGACTGTTTCGTCGGCTTCGTGTAGCTGATCATCAACAGGCGTCACCAGCAAATTGGCGCTCAGCTGTCCTGCTGGAATCACGATTTGGGTGGCAGCCGCAGAGTAGTCGACGCCACCATCGGTCGCTGTGCCGGTAAACGCGAGATCAACAGTGACTGGCCGCCCGGAAATCTCACTCAGTTGAGCTGTCAGTGTGAATGGCCCGTCCGTCTCAGCAACGCTGGTGGCCGAAGAGAGCAAGGTAATCTCGGGCAGCGAGTCGTCATCCGTGATTAGGATCTGAGTCTGTGACATAACGCTCAGCATGGCGTGCGTTACAGAATCGATCGTGGCCACGATGGCTTCATCGCCTTCGTTAAACGCATCGGTCAGTGTGTTGACCGTTACCGATCCAGCTGTCATCCCGGCTGGAATGACAATTTGCGTGTCAGTGATTGTGTAGTCAAAGTTGTTTTGAGCAGCACCGCTCAGGGCAAGGTTGATCGTAACATCTCGTCCGGAAGGGGCGTCGAGTGTTGCTGTAATTGTACCGGTGCCATTCAATTCAGGGATCACAGCTGGTAGAGAGTCGAGGGACACGAAAGGCGGATCATCGTCGTCAATAATCGGGACTTCAACAGGTTGCCCCAGAGATTGGCCATTGGTGATGGTGGCCGCTCCGATCCGGATGATCTCATCGAACTCATCCAACGAGTCGTCGCTTGCTGTCAGTGTGGCTGTTCCGGATAGACTGCCGGCCGGGATCACTATTGATTGTGCGCTCGCAGAGTAATCAACTCCTTCAACAGCATCTCCAGTTAGCCCAAGGAAAACCTCGATGTCTTTGGCAGAAACCGTATTGAGTGTCGCAGTGACGACCGCAGTACCACCGGCCTCTGCAATCGATGGAGGTGCAACGGCGAGAGAAACTCTCGCCAGCGGATCATCGTCAATGATCTGTACGGTGACCTGTTGCACACCAGCTTCGACACCGTTGGTGACACCGGTAATATCTATGATTGCACTCTCTGTGACTTCGTCCAGCGTGTCATTCTGCGATGTCAGCGTGATCGATCCCGTCAGGCTGCCTGCAGGAATCAGGATTAGAAGCCCGGATGTTGTGAAATCGAGCCCACTTGTTGCCGTGGTGCCAGCATTGACTCCAAGGCTAACCGACACGTCTTTTTCGGACTCAGTATTCAATGTGGCTGTAATTGTTGCAGCTTGAGCAGGGTTCTCGTTGATTGCTGTGAAGTCTGTGGCGAGCGTCACAGTCGGTTCAGCATCGTCATCAACGATGTCGATGCTGACCTGTTGCGTATTGAATTCGACGCCGTTGGTCACGCCGACGATATCCAAAACGACGGTCTCCAGGAATTCGTCCCGGTTGTCATCGACAGCCGTAATCGCAACAGAGCGTGACATTGCACCGGCTGGAATCACAATTTGCAGCCCGGACGCCAGGTAGTCAATCGCGTTCGTTGCTGTGCTGCCGGTATTAATTCCGAGATCAACGGTGACATCCTTTTGTGACACTGCACTCAGAGTCGCGGTCACTGTCGCTACTCCAGCCGGATTCTCGTTGATCGAAGTCACATCCGTGGTGAGCGTCACAGTCGGTTCAGGATCGTCATCAGTGATCGTCACGACCGCCTCCTGCAGTGGAGCGGCAGCAGCATTCGTTGTTGTGTTAACTGTAAATCGAGCTGTTTCGTCAAATTCATCCAGGCTGTCGTTCAGGCTGGTGACGTTCATTGTGCCGGTCAGAGAACCGGCAGGGATCATAATCGTCAACGATGCGGAGTAGTCTAAGCCGAAAGTGGCCGTGTCCGTCGGATCGGGAGTCAGTGTGATGGTGATTGGCTTCTCTGAAATCCGATTCAGCGTGGCGGTGACAACCGAAACTTCCTGTGGTAGCTCGCTGATCGTGCCAGGAGAGGTTGCCAGCGTGAAGATCGGTTCAGGGTCATCATCAACAATCGTCAGGGTGATTTCCTGAGCTGCATCGTGCTGAGCATTTGTAAGTGACGCGATGTCAACGATAATCGTTTCGTCGAATTCATCAACGAAATCTTCAAGCTCAGAGAATGTGAATGTTCCCGACGTGCCGCCAGCAGGGATCGTGATAGTTAACGTGGAATTCGTAAAATCCACCGGAGCCGTGCTGGTGGCGGTGCTCAGCGCATCTACTGCCAGAGTGACGGTAATATCCTTCTCCGATACCGCACCGCCAGCGAGCGTGGCTGTTATCGTGGCTGCGTCCCCTGTTCCTTCGTTCAGAATGGCATCGTCCACTGATAATGTGATGAATGGTTCAGGGTCATCATCGACAATCGTGACGGTCACCTGCTGAGTCCCGTCTTCCGTGCCGTTTGTCACGTTGTCGATATCAATGATGGCGACTTCATCAAATTCATCGAACGCATCCTGCGTGGCCGTCAGAACCGACAAGGGAACGGACCACGTTTCATTTCCAGCTGGAATGACGAATTGAAGGGCACCAAGATCAAAGTCTGCCATCGGTCCTTCGGTGGCCGTGCTCAGGGCATTGACAAGCAGGTCAACGGTAACATCGCGCCCAGACGCCTTGAGAACCGTTGGGTTGTTTGGGTCATAGAGTTCCAGAGTGAATGTCGCAACGGCGCCGTCGGGGGCAGAACCGTCTTCGTTGACACTTGTGTGTGACGAAACAAGACGCACCAGCGGTGAGTCATCATCATCAATGATCGTGATTTGCGGCAAGCCATCCGGCACAGTTTCTCGATCAATTGTCATCGACCAGGAGTTGAGCGTGCCGGTATTGAATGCGGCATTGTCTGTCACAGACAGCGTCCACACTCCCGCCGTGGATTCACCATCAAAGGCAGAAAGTGCTTCGGCGGGGATGAAGCTACCGGTGTGCGGCGATGCGCCAGAACCGATCAACGCGGCGGCTTCGTCGTCAAAGAACGTTTCGGTAAAGGCTGTACCGGCAACGCCATCAACCAGCACGACTTCTGTGCCTGCTGGCGACGTGAGCGTAATTCGAAGTTCGGTCGTGTCGCCGTGCGTCAAATCAAGTTCAAGGTCGAGGTCATTTAACAGACCGTCGTCTGAAACCGTGATGTCCGAAGTTACGGTCAGCTGGTCTCCGATTCCGGTGCTGGCAGCAGAGTTGTATGTTTGAGCCTCATTGATTGCGATTGTACGAACGAACAACTCCGCCTCGGTAACACTGACGGCATTAACCTCAATGACTTCATCGTCCTCGTCGAATGCATCCTGCAAAGCTGTGATTGTGACCGTTCCCGTCAGGCTGCCAGCCGGGATCGTGATTTCGCCAAGAGCACTCCGCGAATAGTCATCCGGAAATATCCCACTGCCTGCGGTTTCAGTGAATGTGGCGTTGCCGGCAGAACCCAGTTGAACGACGACGTCTTCGACATGCACGCGAGTCAACGTTGCGGTGACAATGGCCGACTGTGTTCCATCTTCCGGCAACGTGAGCTGGTCGGTCGTTAGCAGAACCTTGGGAGTCAGAAAGAGACTCGCATCGTTAATTTTCCAGGAACCGCGTCCCAGAGTTCCGAGAACCAAAACGTCATCCGCAATATCGTACTGCATATCTCGAATTTGCACGTCCGGGATGTTTGAGCCATAGGCGAACCACGTTCCTATGTGGTCTTTCGTCATTGCATAGACGCCGTTTTCCCCGCCGATCACAATTCCTTCGGTGGCGCCGGCAATGTACTCCAGTGACCGAAAGTCCGACGCACCAAGTCCGGCAAGGTTCCCGGTGATGTCTGTCCACGTGACGCCTGCATCGGTGGTCATGTGGACAGAATTTGAACTAATGGCGTAGGCTTCCATCCATTCGTTCGGGTTCATCTGAACAGCGCGTGCTCCGATGAACAGATTTCGACTGAATGGTCCGGCCGCTTCGGTACGCACGTGCACACCATCGTTGGCGGCAACATACGTAATCCACCGATTGTCACCATTAACTGCTGACCGACCACCGTAGGCGATCGGATGTGATGATGAACCTGCAGCGGTAATTCCCGCACCGGCGTTGTCGACAGAATCCCCCTGGTTGAAGGACTCGTAAACTCCGTTGGCAGCACCAATTATCAGCGATGTTGGAACCAGGGCATTTAGTGCAATCGGCGTATAAAACTGTGCCTGGAGCGTGGTGCCGTCTGTTTCCAGGAGCCCATGGCCTGTGCGGCTAAGCTGATTGTTGTTGGCATCGTAGACGGCAGAACTAAAACCACCGAGAAACTGTGAGCTGAAGTAGCGGATCGATTGATTCGAACCTGCAAGTGAAATGGCGTCTACGGCGACGTCTCCACCATCTCCACCATTGAACATGATGAATTCCGGCGTGTCCTCGGCAACCTGAACGTGCGTACCGTTGTCCTGAGTACCGCCTAAAATGACGTTCGAAATTGTGTCATAGGCAATACTGTGATATTCGACCACGCCGAGATCACCAGCGAGAGAAAAGAAGTCGCCGTTGTTACTCTGAGGGTTGGTACGACGAAAAATGCCGCCATCGTCGACTTCCAGCAGATCTCCGTTGGCATCGAAGGTAATATCACGTGAGTCAGCATGAGTTCCGCTATTGCTAATCGTCCCACCCTCAGGGTCGAAATCAGTCGGGTTGTTTGTCAGGTGGTCCCACTGCGGTGAAGGAACCGCGTTCGGGTCTCTGGTGATCGTCGCGTCGCCACGGAACAGAGAGCCGCCAAACAACGTGTCCCCGATCAGATTCGGTTGTTCCTGGCGGTCACCACCGATGTACACGATATTGTGATCGTTCGGGTCTGTTCCGATAGAAAAGTGAATACGTCCCTGTGATCCTGATTCGTCGATCGGTTTAAAACCGGGGCTCGGATTCGTCACCAGAACAACTTCCCCGGTGTTCGCCACATAAGGATCCGGGCCGCTTAATGGGCTGTTGTTTAGCGTTATCGTGTTGTTGTCAATACGCGTGATCGTCCAGAAGCCGTTTGCGTTCGTGTTACCACCTATATTGCGGACGATGACCGTGTCGCCGGTGACGAGTCCGTGACCCGGAACGACAAGTTCGATAGGTGCTGTACCCACGTTGCCGGCAGGGTTGCCGAAGTTGGTATTCTGAGCACCCGTCACCGGCAGGCCTGGTTGAACGGGCAACAGCGGCACGTCCATTTCGACCCAGATCGGATTCGCCTGGTCACCATTACTCGTGTAATAGATTCCCTGCACCTGGCCATTATGCACAACGCCAAGATACAGACGACCTGTCGTTGGATGGACGGCCATTTCGAGGTTGTTGTTCGCGGGATTTGTGAGATCCGCGTGCAGGTCCGCGTTAATCGCAGCACTCGTGATTCTCGTCCAGTTGAGGCCGAAGTCATCCGAACGAAAGATCGCGCGATCTTCAGC
>CAYZYB010000282.1:0-6518 GCA_964481505.1 uncultured Planctomycetaceae bacterium
CAGAAGCTGACCGCAGCTCAGGTTGACGCGGCCATTGTGACTCCGGCTCAAACTCGCTGCATGCGAGCCCTACAGGACAAGAAGCTGGTGCTGCTGTGCGTGCAGCCGACCGGCAGCAGGGACGTCCCTGTCGGCGTGCAACAGTTCAAAGCCGCCAAACTGAACGTCAATCGGACTCATCTGGTGAGTCTGCAGGCGGGCGATCCGGCGGAATCCAAGTTTCTGCAGCAATTGAAGGTTCGTCCGGATACTCGAACAACCGTGACTGCATTCATGGCTCCTCCCGGCGTCCTGCTGGGAACGTTCAATGACAAGGTGACGCCAACCGTTCTGATGACAAAGCTGGCCGCCGCCGGTCAATGTTGCGACGACCCAAACTGCAAGCACGGAAAACCGGCAACGGCGACAAAGCCGACGACTCGTCGTTAGTGAAAACAAGTGAGCTTACCAATCGCTGTGCATCACGGTGTCGGGTGGGATGTGTCGTCCTGCCCGCGTCATGGCTCCCTGCCGCTGTTTCTGAAAAGCTCAAGCAGCGTGGCATCCGATACGCGACGGATTTCGCCTTTCCGCCGTCGTCCGGGTGTCGCGCTGTGTTCTCCAGAAGTTCGGGATAAGGCATCGAAACCTTTCCCGGCGAAACAATCGAAGAGCCGTCGAAATCATGGCGAATGCGGTGAGCGACCGTCGTTGCTCATCGCGGTGCAGCGCTCGCACCTTCTGTCCTCGCGAGTGCTGCACCACCTTTATCTACTTGAAACAAACAACCGGATGCACGGACGTAGCCTGCATTCTGGCCGCAACGCAAAGCGACCAACGGAAGCAACCTCCAGGCGACTGTTTCGCTCGGCGGTTCGACTTACCACCTCAAACCACTCACCACGCCAACTGCGTCAAGGGCCATGCCCTTGGAAAGGAATCCAAATGAAACTTCGCAATTTGATCTGGAAAGAACTTTGGCAGCGGCCCACACCGCTGATCACCAGTCTCGCCGCCGTCGCTTTGGGAGTCACCGCATTGGTGGCGATTCAAAGCATCACCGTGTTCTCGGAAGAAAAAATCGCCGGTGACATGCAGTCGCTGGGAGCCAACGTGCTGGTGCTGCCCACATCGGTGTCGCTGCAGGACTACTATGCCGCGGACATGCACGGGCAGACCATTCCTGAAGAATACGTAACGCAACTGGCACTGGCTCGCATGGCGGGCGTTGAAAACCTCGCTCCGAAACTGTGCGTCGCGGCGGAAGTGGATTCCATCCCCGTCACGCTGACCGGCATTCTGCCGCGATCGGAGTTCGAAACGAAGACGGCTTGGCAGGGAATGAGCTTCCTGGCGAATCCAGTTGGCACGGATCGTGGCTGCTGCAAGAAACCCGTCACGGACACCAGCGGCGAAAGCGACCCAACAGCCTTGGCGACGCAGCGAACGGTGCAGGATCTCGGCAAGGACGAACTGATTCTGGGATCGGACATCGCTGCACAGTTGGGTGCCGATGTCGGTGACGAACTCCCGTTGTTCGGTGAGAACTTTCACGTGCTGACCGTGCTGCCGCCGACAGGCACGATCGACGACAGCCGACTGTTTGCTCATTTGCACAGCGTGCAGCGACTCAGTGATTCCGGTCCGGTTGTGAACGTCATCGAAATCATGGCCTGCTGCGAAGACGCCGCCGGAAGTCTGATCACGGACCTGTCGAATGAACTGCCCAACACGCGAGTCGTCACGATCGCTCAGGTTGTGGAAGCTCAGATTGCCGTGAATGGTTTGATGTCGCGTTTATCGTGGGTGTTCTTCGGCATTCTGCTGCTGGTTGCCGGAGCCAGCATTGCCAGCGTGATGTACGCCAACGTTGCCGAACGCCGTCGAGAAATCGGAACGCTGATGGCTCTGGGAGCAACGCCCGGTTACGTCACGCGGATGTTTCTTGGCAAGGCCACGATTCTGGGAGTCGCCGGCGGAGGCCTCGGTTTCGTTGCGGGCACCCTTCTGGCGATGGCCATTGGCCCTCAGCTTGTCGGCGTGAGCGTCCTGCCGCTGCCGTATCTATGCGGTGTCGGCATCGCCACAGCCACGGTTATCGCCATCGCCGCCAGCTACCTTCCCGCTCGGCGAGCCGCACGACTCGATCCCTGTCTGTGCTTTGCTGAAGGTTAAAAGCTGAGATTCGGATTTGTCTGACTTCTTCTGCGACTCACATCGCTAATCAACTGACACTCAACCCTTGAAAATGGATTTTCGAAATGTTTGAACTTAAAGACGTCACAAAGACTTACGAACGCCGCGGCCAGACGGTCAACGCATTGAACGACACCTCACTGACCATCGGCGACAACGAATTCATCGCGCTGGTCGGTCCCAGCGGCAGCGGCAAGACGACAATGCTGTCGCTCCTGGGCGGCATGATGGCTCCGACTTCCGGAGAAGTCCTGTTCCAGGACAAATCACTGTACGACATGTCGCTGACAGATCGCACGAAGTTGCGACTGAAGAGCCTTGGCTTTGTCTTTCAGTCGTTCAATTTGGTGCCATGGCTGTCGGCCATTGAAAACGTGCAGGTTCCGCTGAGTCTCGCCGGTGAATCGGCATCAACGCAGGAAACCCGAGCCGCCGAGCTTCTCGATCGAGTCGGCCTGTCCGATCGCCTGCATCACCTGCCATCGGAACTCAGCCAGGGCCAGCAACAGCGAGTGGCACTGGCAAGAACATTGGCCAACGATCCCCAAGTCATCCTCGCTGACGAACCCACCGGCAACCTCGACCCCGATTCCCGGGAACAGGTCATGAACCTGCTGTCCGACTTCCACACGGAAGGCCGCTGCATCGTCATGGTGACTCATGACCAGTTCGCTGCGGAATATGCAGAGCGAACGCTGCGATTGGCTGATGGCAGAATCGAAAACCAAGTCCCGAGGTCAAAAGCGGCTTAAAACATTACGAGATTACATCGATGTCATTCTGCAACAATGCGGGCAGGGGTCACGATTTCCGGATGCGATTCCACAAGCTGACGAGCAGCCGAGAAGTCATTTTGCGATGAGAAAATGAATCGTGTCGCGCCCGCAACCTGCAATGCAATCAGGTGTTCAAATGCCGGTGGATCAATTCGTTCTGGCGTGCCGGACTTAATCGCCGACAGTCGTGGAACAGACTTCCGCGTCGAATTCTGGAGATTCCTCAATCGTCGAACGATGTCACGACAAAGAAACGAAAGACTAATGGTCGGCGACAATGGAATGCTGATCTCAATTCCGGCTGATTCAAATCCGTTGTTGGACATATATGGATCTGGCTTGAGGTGATTCCATCGCACAACTGGATGGTCAGAGATCAAGAACTCACGGTCTTCCGGAGGGGTCGCCAGGTACCACATCTTCTTCAACAATGAGCCGCCGATCTGCTTCGCGATATCGAGGTGGTACATACTCTGCATCTTGATTGACTCCTCGTCAGAGCTTACAAGCGATTGGATCTGTTCGGGAGCAAATCCTTTGTCTGGAAGAACACGCTCCAGTTCGTCATCCAGTTGCGACAGCATTTCGCGATTGGCTTTCGTCCGAAGCGACTGAAAGCCTACAAACTCTGCCAGAATCGATCGATCCTTGTGAGACAATCCACGCAGCGAGCGCTCAGCCACGATCCGTTGCATCAATGGAGCTGCCCGCTCTTCTATCTCACAGAAAAGGGGTTCCAAAGTTCCGGGCACGCCGTCGATCTCGAAATCGTAGAACCCGTTTTCGGAAGCCATGTTGCGCGGAGAACTCACAAATATTCTGTCCTTGGCTTTATCAAAGACAGAAACACGCGATTCAGAATTGCTGAATGCCCTCAGCATAAACTGAGGCACATAGTGCTGGTTTTTTGTTTTCTGCGTCATTCAAGTTCCTGCATCGAAAACTAAGCCGCTTGTCCGCCCCGGGGAAATCGAGGTCACGGTTTCGTTGGGAGGTTTCCATTCCACTGATCTTCAGGGATTGGTTCACCACGTGAGCCATAACTCATGCCAAAGTCGACCCACCCAGCTTTTGTCACCGAATTATCGGTGACGACTCGATAGTCATGGTTCTGCAATAAGCTGATGGACATGAGACCGTCGAATAAATCGTTATCGGACATGCCGGAATGGCTTAGGGTTTTCAGCGAGAACGAAAGAAGTACCGTCACATACGGATAAATGAGGCGACACCGAATTGAATTTGTGTGATTGGCAAGGGTGCATTGCTCTGCGATAAACTGAATTGTGTCCCGATTTTCAGTTTCACGAAATGTGCAGATCCGCATCCCGAAATAGTCACGACGATTTAGGACCCACTCGCGCACATTATCAAATTCTGGTCCGGGCTCCTTGGCGCTCAATAACACTAAGCGCGCAAGATTTTTCACGACCGTGACGAGTCGGTGCTTCTGCTGCCGTACCCTCAATGTTGCAGTGTTGTTGCCATGTTCTATCCATTCCAGCGTGCTACTGTCCGGATCTTCGCGGACGTATAGCGTTTCAGTGCCACTCAGTCTGTGAATAAACGACTTGTCTGGAGTAATGCGATGCTTCGGAAACCCGCGTCTTCCCGGGAGTCGAGCAATGGCGCGAAACGGTGACAAATAGTCAACGAGGGCATTGTCCAGCGACTCGCCGCATTGGTGATTACACTTATCACACTCGTCAGTGCAAAAGAGCGTTCTGTTTCCGAGTGCCGCGGGAATTATGTGAGCTTCATCGTTAAATGTCGCTCCACATTGCGAATCCTTGCCACAAACTCGACACCGTTGCGGCCGATCAGGTCCCACAACCGTCTTCTCTCCTGCGTGCCCCGGACGAACTGAGTGATGCGCGAGCGTCTTCCATACTTTACTCACCGTGATTGCATCTCCTTTAATCCTTTAAGAATTTCTCCCTATCGAATCAATGATACGCCTAGCAGCGAAATGTTCGCGTCGTCTTTTCGTTTTTCTGCGACTCGCTGTCTTCAAACGAAAACGGCCTGCACAATGGCAGGCCGTTTAATTGAGTTGTCGTCCAGACCGAGCCCCATCCTACGGAAGTGATGGCGGAGGTGGAGCTGTTGTCAGGGGTGCTCCGATTCCGCCGGGCGGTGGAGCCTGACCGCCGGTGATGGAGCCAGGAGGTGGAGCCTGCTGGACTCCGACGTCGTTCATCAGGTGATGCAGGGCGGATTCGATCATGTCCATTTTTGACAGGATGCCAAGCTGACCGACTTGACGGTGGTGATGTCGCGACCAGCCTCGAACGTCTTCCTGAAGGTGATGGAACAGTGCGTCCATTCCGCCAAGTTTTGAGCGAATGGCGGCGCGATCATGAGCGTGTTCGGCATCATGGATAAACTTCGCCACCTGCATCAACTGGTAGCCTTCCGCATAGGTTTCACGGAAGCCGTGATTGTGAGAGTAGTTGTAGTGCAGGTCCAGCAGGAATTCGTTGGTCAGTTCTTCCAGACGGCTGGCGAGATCATCGACGTGTGAGAAGCTGCCGTACTGAACCGCCACGGGCTTGCTCACGACATGGCGTCCGCTAATCGATGCCGTCTGCGGAGTATAAAAATACTGGCCGTTGTGAACGTGGTAGGTGTCGTGGTGATTGCCATGGTGCGGGACGATGTAGGTCGAATTCTGGTGAACGACATCGTGGTGATAGTTGCCGATCACGTGGCCGTGTGAGTCTTTGATCACATGGTTGTGGTGATCGATGTGATAGCCAGGCGTGTAGTGGTTCTGGTGCGAGCTATGGCCGTTGTGAATGATGTGGTTGTTGTGGCCATTGTGGTGCTGGTGATTGTTATAGTTTCCGTGGTTACTGTGGTTGTTGTTCTGGACGCCGTTAATGATGCGGCCAATTTGATTGCTGTAGCGGCGTACCTGAGCTGAGGCGTCCTGCGAAGTTGCGGTCAGCAGCAGTCCTGCCAGTGCCGCAATCGCGATGCGAGAAATGTTCATTGCGAGCTTCCTTCCGTCTATGGAGAGAGATGACTTCCGTGTCGTGAGATAATGGCCCGCCGCTCCGCAACGTTCCTCGTCGTTCAGTTTACTGCAGCGTAGTGGCAGTTTGATAGTCTGCGAAGAATGCACACCTTGTGCCAGTTGGCCAGAATTCGCTTTCGGTTAAAAATTCCTTGACTAAACGGCAGGTCATGGGGAGGTGGCCGATTCGAACCGTCATCCACGCGATATGCTCTGTCGTCAAAATGACGTCCCATCACACGATCACGTCAGTGTACGGAATGGTTCACTTCTCCATCGCTGTTTCGTCTCCGATACCGCCAAATGACCATGGTCACCGTTTCTCATTGCCCGCTTCGCACCTGGAACGTATTCTTCGAATTCCCCGCTCAGTTACTTCACTTCTTTGTCTCACGATGTCCCTGTCGCTCCGCATTCCGCCACTGGTTCAAGTGTTCGTTCTTGGTCTGGCAATGTACGGCCTGAAGATTTCCTTTCCTCAATGTTCGTTCGAATCTGAGGTTTCAATGTGGGTTGCGATCGCCTTTGCCATTCTCGGTGCCGGCGTG
>CAYZYB010000283.1:0-6515 GCA_964481505.1 uncultured Planctomycetaceae bacterium
GGATGGGGGAGCGTCGGCCGCTTCGAGCAGCGGTCTTGTAGATGGTAACTTCACGTTCTGGACCTCAATTCTGTCGTCTTTTTTCGCGAACCTGCGTGTTTTCCGCGGTCAGAGCGACAAATCTGTAGTTTTAGTGGCTTCTATTCGAAGGAGCACCGTGCTAAATCAGAGTGCCGTCCACGGTATACAGTGTTTTCGTTGCCAAACGATCCTGGTGGTCCTGTTGACGGGATGCTTAGAATTTCTCTCAGAACGTGTTCCAGCTGCGGCGGTAAGACACCTCACGAACGAACTTCTGTTTTTAGTGTTCTTCATATGAATAGGGACGACGGAATCCAGCGGTGGAAGCACTTCTTGATGTTGTGCCTTTTAATAGTGTTCGGTGCTGCAGACTATTGCCCGGCCGGTGAGACACCGCAGCGCGAAGGCGTTTTAGCAGCGATCTTTAATGATGCGCATGTTGTGGAATCGGCCTGGTCGATTCACCAACTTGCCGCGAAGCTACCTGCAGAGGAGCGATTTCAGTTCCTGTCCGGTTGGGTTTTGCCGAACCAACGGCACTCAACGATCCGTTTGAATGTTGATTTCACGCCTACACATCCGGCCGGTGCCGATACAGACGAATTGGGTGGTGAACTGATTTCGCCCGCACTGGATCTGATTCAGGTGGCAGACGAGCTTGGCCAGTTAGACGCGCTGCAAGCGAGAGTGCGAGCAATATCCACTGGTGGACCTCTGCAGCAGAAGAAGCGATTGGCAATTCTCACACTGATTTTGATCAGGCAGGGAAAGATCGACAAAGCCGTAGATCAGATCGACAAGTTCCTCCCGTTAAGTTCGATGGACACGCTGGACGACGTCCAGCATCGGTCAGCGGAAGCCGCTTTGTATTGGGTTGGCCGTGAAATTCCAAAACTCAAGGAATCTCTGGTGGGCACCGTCACTACGATCGCTCGCCGAAAGATGGAACTCAATGTCTGGCCAATTTGGAATCGACAGTTTCAATCGGTGGTTGCCGAAGCCTATGTGCATGATCAGCAGTTTAAACTAAATCAGTCAGACGCAGGGCACTGGAGTTCAGCGAGCGTCGTGATGGCGAAAAGTCGCGGTGGAGGCGTTCCTGATTCGCGCTGGCTGTGTTCGCCTGGCCAGGCTCTGAATACAGTCAGCCATGATAACGACATGTTGTATTTTCAGTCTCCGTTGCGGGGCGAATTTCAGGTCGAATGCAATCTGGATCCGTTCGACTGGCGGGAGTCAGAAGTGCTGGTCGCCGGAAAATGGGTGGCCCTCGTCTATACGCGAGTTGCATTTAAAGTTGGAGACGTACGCGGGAAATGGACGCTTCATCCGTTTGCCCCCAAACTCGGAAGGCCGCGTGATTCTTTGCACTATCGTGTTGCTGTTCGTGATTCCACCGCAGCGACATTCGCCATGGGGCGACCACTACACACCCGGTCGTTGACACGGGATTATGACCCATGGGTTGCGATTCGGAACGACTATAAGCACGGCGGTAAGGCAAGGGATGTTCGCATTACCGGATCTCCCGTCATTCCGGATGAGATCAGGCTGACCACAGACTCGGAATTGCAGGGATGGAGCGCCTATTACGGCGGAGCGGTGGGACGATCTTCGGGACACTGGCAGCAATTGTATGCCCGAGGTCGTGAAGCAGATGCCGCTGACGACGTCAGCCGTGACGGGGGAATTTTCGCGTCACGCAAGACGAGCCTACCGGCAGGTTGTTTTCATGAAGAAGTCTTGTTCTATCACCGGCCAATGCTGGAAGACGGAACGATTGAATATGAGTTCTTCTACGAACCGGGCAAGTCGATCGTTCATCCAGCGATGGACCGCATGTGCTTTCTGCTTCAACGGAGTGGCGTGAAGCTGCATTGGTTGACGGATGGGGTTTATGATCGAACGGAGCTCGCCCCCGACAATATGCAGCCCTTGAACACCAACCCCGTTGAACTCGACGAGAACGCGTGGAATAGACTCAGCCTGACTCTGGTCGGCGATGAAGTCAAAATTCTGTTGAACGAAAGTGTTATCGCACAGCAGCGGCTTAACGCCAACAATCAGCGAAGGTTTGGTTTGTTTCACTACACGGATTTATCCGAAATACGTGTACGCAACGTTCGTTGGAAAGGCAAATGGCCGAAACAGCTTCCTTCTGTGACGAATCAGGATCTCGCGGATCACACAGCCGATTTCCTGGACGACGATGCTGATCAATTGCAAGCCGTCTTCAAATACGACTTCATGAAAAATGGCGTGGTTAGTGACAAAATTTCGATTATTCGTGGCGCCATTGGTTCGCAGGTGATTGACACCCCCAAAGGCGTCCAGTCGCGGCGAAGCGGCCATGATGATGGATACGAAAACGCTACGATCGCTCCCGGTATTCGAGTTGAAGGGGACTTCGATATTACCGTCCGCTACGAAGACTTCAATTTCGAAACAGCCCCTGGCGGTGATGCGGCGTTGATGCTGACTGCCTTGCTGGACAATGACACGAACGATGAATTTTTCGTCACGCGTCGCCACAAGCACGGCGAGCAGATCATCGAGGACGTTGTGCAATGTGCCGTTGTGCGGCGTGAGGCTGAAGGAGAGAAGCGAGACTATTTTGTTACGCAAATCATGGAAGAGCGTTCCGGCTGTTTGAGGCTGGCGCGACGCGGCGACAACATTTACTTTCTGACATCGGAAGGGGATTCGCCCAACTTTCGACTGCGAGGGACACGCACCTTCTCTACCGCACCCATCAAGCTGGACGGAATCCGACTGGTCAATCAGATGTATCGTCAGGGGCAGAGCAGCGTGGTGTGGAAGGATGTTGTGGTCCGCGGAGAGAAGATTAGCGGACCGGGAGTTGGCAGAGTTGACGAACGAGTCACTCAGTTGAACACAGAACGCGAGAAGCTGCCGAAACATGTTCTGTACGATTTGACAAAGACGATCCCGAACCAGGCTTCACTGTTTCGGTGGGACGATACACGGCCGTTTGATGCGGAGCATCCCGGAATGACTGTTGTGGCGCAGGGGGCTGATTCGTGGGAATCCGCCGGTGCGTGTACGAGACAACCGATTCACGGGGACTTCGACATCACTGCGGAATTCGAAACCGTCAACCTGGCAAAACCTGCGGCTGGTCAGCAGACGGCAATCTATCTTCAGCTGGACCTTAGAGACGAAGGCGTCACCCAGGTGAATGCACTGTTCGAACGGTCTGAGTCTGGACACACAGCGGCGTCGGGACAGATTCGACGGGCAAAACGTGGCGGCGGCTACAACTATGAGAACGATGCGGCAGTGTCGATGAAAGACGTTACGACATTGCGAGTGGCGCGACGTGGCAGGACGTTCACGATAATTGCGAGGCAGAGAGGTGCCGAGCAGGAGAGCATTCTGAGCGTGCACGAATTGTCTGATGTCCCGATACCGATCGTACGGCTGATGCTGCACACTGGAGGCGCCGGGCGTGAATCGGAGATCCTGGCGAAGCGTTTTGAAGTCCACGCGGAAAACTACGATCCCGCGGGCCAGATTCCGTAACAGCCTGTTCCGTGACACAAAAGTCTACCGCCTGGAGCTCTCAGGCGAGGTCGCTTTGTTTTTCTGCTCGATGGAGCCGAATAAGGTTGGTCAGCTGCAGTCTGTTGTTCGGAATCGCGTTATTACCTCGCACGATTCTGCTGGCAGTTCAAAGTTGCTAACATGGGATCCTTGCGGCAGACGTCTGATCGACAGTACTGCTTTAACCGGGGCAGCACGGCATTTCAAGTCGGGGCATGTTGCTGAACTGCCGTGATCGTTTTGATTGAGTGTGTGGAGAAAAGCTTGTGACGCAAACAATGGACCTGTCGGCTCATGGGATTAACGTGCAGGAGGTGTTTCGGAACCCAGGACCACCCACGCTTTACGAAGAAGCGATTCGGCACGAACCGGGAACGAGCATCTCGGACACAGGCTGTTTGATTGCCTATTCCGGCGAAAAAACGGGGCGGTCTCCCAAAGATAAACGTGTTGTGCGGCATCACTCGTCTGAAAACGATGTTTGGTGGGGCCCCGTCAACTTTCCGCTCGATGAAATGACGTTCGCAATCAATCGAGAACGCGCTGTCGACTATTTGAACACTCGTCCGCGGTTGTATTGCATCGACGCTTTTGCCGGATGGGACGAATCGACGCGACTGAAGGTTCGCGTAATCTGTGCTCGGCCCTATCACGCGCTGTTCATGCACAACATGCTGATCCGGCCGACCGATGAAGAACTTCAGGAATTCGTACAGCCGGATTTTGTGATCTACAACGCCGGTGGATTCCCGGCAAATCGTTACACAACCGGAATGACGTCGCGCACGAGCGTGGATCTGAGCCTCGAACGAAAAGAAGTGGTGCTGCTGGGAACCGAGTATGCTGGTGAAATGAAGAAAGCCGTGTTCACCTATATGAACTACCTGCTGCCGAGTCGCGGCATGCTGTCGATGCATTGCTCTGCAACGGCCGATCGAGAAACCGAACGTTCTTCTGTGTTGTTTGGACTGTCCGGCACCGGGAAGACAACTTTGTCTGCCGATCCTAATCGGTATCTGATCGGCGACGACGAACACGGCTGGTCCGACGACGGCATCTTCAACATCGAAGGCGGTTGCTATGCCAAGGCCGTTTATCTGACACGCGAATCAGAACCGGAAATTTTTGACGCGTTGAAGTTTGGCGCAGTGCTTGAGAACGTTGTCTATGACGAGGGGCACCATCATGTCGATTTCGAAAATACGTCGATCACTCAGAACACGCGTGGTGCTTATCCGATTGAGCATATGCAGAATGCGAAGATTCCATGCGTGGCCGACCATCCGACAGACGTGATCTTCCTGACGTGTGATGCGTTTGGTGTATTGCCGCCGGTATCTCGGCTGACACCGGAGCAGGCGATGTACTATTTCATTAGTGGCTACACGGCAAAGGTAGCTGGCACAGAAATGGGCATTAACGAACCCGAAGCGACGTTCAGCCCCTGTTTTGGCGGGCCGTTTTTACTGTGGCATCCATCGCGGTACGCGGAATTGCTGGCGGAGAAAATTCGGAAGCACGATGCATCGGTTTGGTTGGTGAATACAGGTTGGTCCGGGGGCGCGTATGGCGTCGGCAGTCGCATGCCGTTGCGTTTTACGCGAGCGATCATCGACGAAATCCACAGTGGGAATCTGGCGAACGCTCCGACGTCGACCGATGAAATCTTTGGTTTCGAAGTGGTGACAGAATGCGAGGGCGTGCCTGCGGAAATGATGCAGCCGAAGCTGTCGTGGCGTGATTCCAACGCATTTGAAGAGACCGCTCGGAAACTGGCAGAGAGCTTTCGTGAAAACTTTAACGAGTACGCCGAGGAATGTGGCGACGAAGTTGTCGCAGCCGGGCCGGCGGCACAGCAGGGATGATCGTTTTGGGAGAATTCACGGATTGGATAGACAAATTCAACAGCTGAAGATTTCTGACGGAAAGCAGTCCGTGGCGAGAGTTCAAATCCGGCTGTTCTTTTGCATTTCCACTTGAGTGCGGTGGCAGATCGTAGCCATTTGAAATGGGTGGCCGGGGTTGGACTGAGCTTGCGAAGGAAACCTCAGGGGTTTCGCTCGTACCTCACTCCTGCCCCGGCTACACGCTCCAGTTTCGTAACGTTCTGCGACTACGCCGTTCCACTTCCTTCTTCCAAAACCTTCTTCCAGTTTGTCCACGTTTATGAAATCACTGGCCAGTGAATTTTCCGACGCCATGCGGCAGCTTGACGCTGGTGGCGCGGAGTTTGTCCCGCAGCTGGTGAATCTGCTTCTGCAGCAGGCGCGAGCGAATCGGGCGAGTGATATTCATCTGGTTCCGGACGAACACAGAATGCTGATGCAGTGGAGAATCGATGGCGTGCTGCACAGTGTCGCTGGATTCGATGGGGAACTCACGCCGCGGTTGGTGGCTCGATTGAAAGTCATGGCAGGGTTGCTGACGTATCGCACCGATGTTCCACAGGAAGGACGGATTTCTACTTGTGCCGAAACCGGCGTCGACATGCCAGCCGGTGAGGTTCGCGTTACCACCTTTCCCACTCTGTTTGGTGAAAAGGCGGCAGTGCGGCTTTTTGCTGACAGCGATCACTTTCAGCAATTGGGCGACCTTGGACTTCCGGATGACGTCGAAACGTCTTTGCGAGCGATGTTGCAGCAGACGTCGGGCGTGATTCTGCTGACCGGGCCTTCTGGCAGTGGAAAGACCACGACCGTTTACGCCAGCTTGCGGGAGATCGTACGGGAATTTGGCGAGTCCAAAGGGCTGATGTCTCTGGAAGATCCGATTGAAGTTGTCGTGCCCGGGGTCACTCAATCGCAGGTCCAGCCCAATGCGGGCTTCGACCTTTCCGTAGGATTGAAGTCGATGATGCGACAGGATCCGGATGTAATCATGGTGGGAGAAATCCGAGATCCCGAGACCGCAGAAAGCGCTTTTCAAGCAGC
>CAYZYB010000284.1:0-6514 GCA_964481505.1 uncultured Planctomycetaceae bacterium
AACGAAAACAGTACCGCGTCACGCCGCGACTTCCTGAAAACATCAACGACAGCGGCTGCCGCCGGTGGTACTCTGCTCAGCGGACTAAACGCAGTTCAGGCAGCTCACACCAGTTATGACGAAACGATCAAACTTGGCATGATCGGGTGCGGTGGTCGTTGTACCGGAGCAGCGGATCAGGCCATGAACACCGACGGTCCTACCAAACTGATCGCCATGTGCGACGCGTTTGACGACCGCCTTCAAGGCAGTTTGACTAAGCTTCAGAAGAAGCACAAAGACAAAGTTGATGTCCCGGCCGAACGACAATTCGTTGGTTTCGAAGGGTACAAGCAACTGCTGGCGAGCGACATTGATGTTGTTCTGATCGCGACGCCACCTGGCTTCCGTCCGGTACACTTCGAAGCGGCTGTCAAAGCCGGCAAGCACGTCTTCGCAGAAAAGCCGGTCGCCGTAGACGCAGCTGGTGTGCGACGCTTCCTCGCAGCCGTCGAAGAATCGAAGAAGAAAGACCTGTTGGTTCAGATCGGCCTGCAGCGACGTCACGAACGTTCTTATCAGGAAACCATCCGACGTCTCCACGACGGAGAAATTGGCAAGATCGTTGCCGCGCGAGCCTACTGGAATGGCGCTGGCGTTTGGGTGCGGAATCGGGAAGAAGGCATGACCGAGATGCAGTACCAGATGACAAACTGGTACTACTTCAACTGGTTGTGTGGCGACCACATCACGGAGCAACACATTCATAACCTTGACGTCATGAACTGGCTGATGGGCGATGTTCCTGTCAAAGCCAACGGACAGGGCGGTCGACAGGTTCGTACCGGCAAAGACACGGGCGAAATCTTCGACCATCATATGGTGGAATTCACCTATGGTGATACGGAATTCGGCAATAACGCGCTGATGGTCAGCCAGTGTCGCCACATTCCAAACACCTTCAAAAAGGTTGATGAGTTTGCTCACGGAAGCAACGGTTCCTGCCACATCGGCAAGGGCATCATCTATGACCAGAAGGGTAAAGAAAAATGGCGGTACAAATACGATCCAGCCGCAGACCCGACAGACCGTGGTCGAGGTCGCAGTGGTCACCAGCAGGAACATCACGACCTGTTCGCCGACCTTCGAGCTGGCAAGCTGCCGAATGAAGGTGAGTATGGCGCCATGAGTACGATGACGTCGATCCTTGGTCGAATGGCAACTTACAGTGGAAAAGAGCTTTCCATGAAAGACGCTTTGGCATCAGAAGTCGTTGTTTCTCCAATCGATAAGTTCACCTCAATGCAGGACGTACCTCCCGTGCTGCCCAACGACGACGGCACCTACAAGATTCCAATGCCTGGCAAGACCAAGGTTGTGTAAACGGCGTTCCGTCAATCACGGATCGATCAACAGGATTTCAGAAGGCCGCTGTTTCAGCGGCCTTTTTTTTTTGCCCGACCCGAAAAGTTGCAAATGGCGTCGTGAAAATTCACGCCTAATTGACAATGGCATTCGAAGACATGAAACAACCTTTGGTCTGAATTGCCAGCCAGCGACGATCTGCGCGTGAATCTGAATGCTGCAACGTTGTGATTAGCGGCGAGTGGAGGCAGGGTTGCGGCAATTGGAAGATCAAGAAATTTGCGGGCGGAAGCACTGAATCCCACGCAGCCCGATTCAGAAATACCACAGTTGCAAATTGGCAACAGAAGGTGATGCATCATTAGTGGTTCACTCAGGACGCCGTTGTTTCGAATGGCATACCACGAAGCATTATTGGCAGCAGTGCCGGGTCATCTTGAGAAATAGGCGTTTGAATGCAGTATGAAAACGCTCACTAGTGACTTAGCCGCCGTAGGTTTGCATTGGCCTATGTTGTGCCTGCATTGGGGGAGTTGCTATGCCGAAAAATCAAATGGATCGCCTGGAAAAAGTAGCGGAAGAAATTGAGCTACAGCAAATCGAGGCCGAAACCGCTGTTGCCGAGCTGCTGAAAAATGACGCGGATGTTCAGGGCAGAGTGAACTCCGCCGCACGCGTGTTTCGTGGTGTAGAGAACTTTGAAGGCCGCGAACTCGTGTTGGTTGCTCTCAATGTGCTAAACGCCCAGCTCGGAATTGCAAAGATGCGTCGCTACCAGCAGTCACTTCAGAACAGCGGAATGAATGATGTTCAGACTGATTGTCTAACCCCGACCACTTAACTGGAACGGGCCGCATGGTTCGCACAATCATCGACCATCCGATGGCTTCAATGTCATGGAATGCTTCGGCAACTGCGATTGCCTTCAGGACAGCACGGCTTTCAAAGTAACGTTACTCTTCGAGTGCCCCTGTTCAACATTCGGTGGACTGCGACGTCCCCGAGAGTCACCGTGCGTCAAACAACAGCGATGCCCTGAATACCGAACAGTCGGCCATTACGATCAGAAATAGCATCATGTGCGCCATCTGGCCTGGCAAACGCTGCAGGCTGTTACCTCTGAGGACGCCCTCGGCACGTATTCCTCGCGACCTCTTCGCTGTTTTTGCAACTGCTGAAAAAGCCGATGCTTAGCCGTGCTGCGCTTGTTGCCTCACTTCAGGATGCACTTCCCACAACTGAGAACAACGGGCCCCGGAAGTCTTCACGAAATGGAAGCTTCGCCCGACACCTCAAATCACGTAAGTGGTTGGTTGCAGTCGACTTTCGGTTTTGTCATAGTTCGCCGCTGAATGACAGGATCCTGGTGCATGATGCATCAGGCACTTTTCTCTTGGTTCTGCTACAGGTTTGTCGAAGGCACCTAGTGTCGGCGTCGCCGTTTGAAAATATGAGTATTACTCTGGCAGCCAACTCAATCGCGGATGCTCTGGAAGGCCTCAGTCTTCCAGTCGTCGGAGAAGTCTCTCGCGGCACCGCGTTGGTAATCACGGCGTGCATTCATGCCGCCATTCTGTTTCATGTATTCGCCGTTTGCCCGGCCGTCTTCATTTGGCTGGAACGAAAAGGTTCCGGGCGAATTCAGGACCGACTCGGGCCAACTCGCGTCGGCGGTCGCTTCGGCTGGCTGCAGTCTCTGGCTGACGGTATCAAGTTGGTGCAGAAAGAAGACCTCTGCCCACCCGTCGCTGACAAACTGCTGTTTCGATCGGCGCCTTATATTGTCTGCCTGGCTTCGTTTGCCGCATTCGTCGTGCTTCCGTTCAGTCATGGTTGGGTAGCAGTTTCTGCAGACTGCGGGCTGTTCATTCTGCTCGCAATTCTGTCTCTGGAAGTGTTCGGCATCATTATGGCCGGTTATTCGAGTGGATCGAAGTGGTCGTTGTTTGGTGGCATGCGAGAAGCTGCTCAGATGGTCAGCTACGAGATTCCTTTGGCGATTTGTTCGCTGATTCCCGTTGTCGCTGCCGGTTCTTTGAATCTTGGCGAAATTGGCGACATGCAGGGCGGAGCGATCTGGAACTGGTTTCTGTTCCACGATCCGTTCACCTTTATAGCGTTCTTCGTTTACTTTGTTGTGGCAACCGCCAGTTGTAAACGAGCTCCCTTTGACCTTGCCGAAGCGGAGAGTGAACTGGTCGGTGGTTTTCATACAGAATACAGCGGTATGCGTTGGTCGTATTTCTTCATGGGAGAATACGCGAGCATGTTCGCCGTGTGTGGAGTGGCATCAAGTCTGTTTCTTGGCGGCTGGCACACAGGCCTCCCGTTCATCGACGGGCCATTGGCTGACTTACGGGCGACCGGCGCGGTTGAGTCGAATGTTGGCAGCTATCTTGCCAATGTGTTTGGAGCTGGTGTGTTTGCATCGAAGGCCGGATTCCTGGTGTTTGTGCAGATCTGGGTTCGCTGGACTCTGCCACGACTTCGAATTGACCAGGTGATTATCACCTGTCTTAAGTACCTGGTGCCGATCAGCTGTTTTCTGTTTCTTGGAGCAGTGATCTGGCCGCTGGTATTTATCCTGGCCGGTCAGCCGGACACTATGCGGACCACATTGGCTGAGCCAATTGGAAATCGAATGGCGAATGGTCTGCCCGACGGCGTTCAGGCTCTGCGGGCACCTGCAGAACTGGAACTGACGCCATCTGCTCCGCCAGAAGCGGGAGTGCCCGGTGAAGCGACCGGTCAATCAGATGAAAAACACAGCGCGGCAGAAGTTGCCCCCGAATCGCTGACAGTTGGCGTTGCCGTTTCGGAGGCGGTTCGATGAGTGTGATGTTTACGATTTTTGCACTGGCTGCATGTCTTGGCGCAGTGGCCGTTGTTATTAGCCAGAGCATGGCGCGAATGGCCTTTTGGCTTGTTGTTTCTTTGGGAAGCACTGCTGGGCTGTTCTTTCTGGCGGATGCCGACTTCGTTGGAGCCGCTCAGCTGCTGATTTACGTTGGGGGCACGTTGGTGCTGCTGGTGTTTGGTGTGATGCTGACGGCCAGCGGACCTTATTTGAAAATTGAAACTTCTCCCGCAGAAACGGTCGTTGCTGGTCTAATTGGATTGCTGTTCCTGTTCATGGTTTTCTCGACTGTAAGCGGAGTTGACTGGGAGGCCAATAAATCACAAATGCTGGCTGCGGCACATCAGTCTGGTTCTGTTGACGGATTCGACGATCAGTCAGAAGGCAATACTCTGCGACCGCTGGGTTTGGCGCTTCTGGGTGTACGACCGGATTCGCCTGGATCGCCGGGCTATCTGTTACCGTTCGAAATTGCTTCGGTTCACTTGTTGGTCGTGCTCATTGGTGCCGCCTATCTTGCTCGAGCCAAACGTCGAAGTGATGTTGGCTGAGTCGTCGTTGTTGTGTTGAACGTTTTCGTTTTCGTTTTTTCTGAGCTGAATGATGCAGCCTGATTTAAGTTCCTATTTGCTGGTCGGTGCAGTTCTTTTCGTCTGTGGCGTGGTTTGCATGGCCACCAAACGAAACGGGATTGGCGTGCTGATGGGCGTTGAGCTTGTCCTTAACGGGGCAAACGTGAACTTCATAGCGTTCTCAAAATACACGGCGCTGGGATTGGATGGTCAAATTTTCTCTCTATTCGTGATTGTGCTTGCCGCCGCCGAAGCCGCGGTTGCTCTGGCGATTGCTCTGAACTTCTATAACAACCACCTCACGATTGATGTCGATCGTGCCAATAAGCTGAAAGGTTAGCTGTGGGGTTGTTGAGTCTGCTGGTGTCGCTTGCAAATGAGCGATCTGGCGGATGACTTTAGTTGCGACGATGTCGCATTCTGAATCTGGTTTTGATCTTACTGTGGAATACCGATGGTCGGCGAAACGCTGAAATTCTGGCTGATGATTGCCTGGCTGCTGCCATTGGCAGGCTTTGCCGTGGAGATCTTCTTCGGCTTCTACAGCAAGAACCCTCGCGGAAGTAAAGCCGCAGCCTGGATGGCAGTTGGCTGCATCGGCATCGGCTTCCTTTGCAGTGCAAACGCCCTGCGAATCTGGGGTAACGCAAACAATTGGTGCGTCCTGGAATCCCATAACGCTCACGGTGAACACGCCGATGAGCACAGTCACGGTGACGGACACGACCACGCTGCACATGTTCACGACGAACATGCCACCGGCGCTCACGAAGATCATCATGGCGAAAGCAACGGCGAAACTGCCTATTCAGGTGAGATTTACACCCTGGCCAAATTCGGTACGCTCACGATTGCTCTGGACTACTACATTGACAGCTTAACTCTGGTGATGTTCACCATGGTGACGTTGATCGCGACTTGTATTCACCTGTTCGCGATCGGCTACATGAGCGACGAACTGGTTGACGACTATGTTGACCATTTCGCTCATACCGCAGACGGCAAGCACGTGCATCGCCCCGGTCGTTTCTATCGGTTCTTTGCATTTCTGTCGCTGTTCTGCTTTGCGATGTTGGGACTCGTACTGGCTGGCAATATTTTCCAGGTCTTCGTGTTCTGGGAATTGGTTGGTATCTGTAGTTTCCTGTTGATTGGCTTCTATACAGAACGCAAGTCTGCCAGCGACGCCGCAAACAAGGCGTTCATCATGAATCGGGTGGGAGACTTCGGTTTTCTGATTGGATTGATGGTGCTCTGGACGTTCTTTGGAACGTTCCGCTTCGGCGACACTGCTGCGGACGGTGTTGTGACTGAACAGGGGTTGTTCAGCATGGTTCATCGTGACGCGGAGACTCACGACTTCGCAACGGATTCGATCACCGGTGACGTACTCATCACCGACACCGCCGGAAACGTCCTCAAAGACGACGCAGGAAAGTCTCGCACAATCCCATATATTCTGCTGGTTGTTGCCGGGCTGGGTGTGTTTGCTGGTTGTGTCGGCAAGAGTGCTCAATTCCCGCTGCAAACGTGGCTGCCAGATGCGATGGAAGGCCCGACGCCTGTTTCTGCTTTAGTACACTCGGCCACGATGGTTGCCGCTGGTGTCTATCTTGCCGGGCGCTTCTTCCCGATGTTCGCTCATGAAGTGCTTCTGGTTATTGCCTACACGGGTTGTATCACTCTGTTTGTCGCTGCCACCATTGCGGTGGTCGCAACGGACATCAAAAAGGTGTTGGCG
>CAYZYB010000285.1:0-6496 GCA_964481505.1 uncultured Planctomycetaceae bacterium
AAGGCAGCGACAGTCCGGCGACGTCAAAAGCAGCGTTGAATCGGATCGCTCGCGAATGGATGCGAGCAGCGGGGCAGACGGTGTCGGACGATTCGGATGTGGAAATCAGTCCGCTGGAAGCTCTGGACGCGGAAGAGTTCGTCCAACGGCAGGGAAGTTAGTAGACGGTAACGACCTGCTTGCCGAATTCGTGCACGACGCTTTTGCCTTATTTGTCATCGCTGCAGCACGGCCTAAAAGACACCATCAACGGCTACGCCAGAATGTCATCGATGACTCGACCATGAACGTCCGTTAAACGGAATTCGCGTCCTTGATGGCGGTGCGTGAGTCGTTCGTGATTGAGGCCGAGGAGATGTAGTACGGTGGCGTTGAGGTCGTGGACATGGACCGGGTTTTCCGCGATGTCCATTCCGAAGTCGTCCGTTTGGCCGTAACTGACGCCACCTTTGACACCACCACCAGCCAGCCACATCGTGTAAGCGTCTTTGTGATGGTCGCGACCATTCAGGCCGTCGCCTTTCGTGACTCCCTGGTTAAGCGGCGTGCGGCCGAATTCGGAGCCCCAAATGATCAGCGTTTCGTCCAGCAGGCCTCGTTGCTTAAGATCCTTGATCAATGCCGCAATCGGCTGGTCGGTTTCTTTACATTTGGACGGCAACCGGTTTTCGATATTGCCATGGTGGTCCCAGCCGGAATCGTACAGTTCCACCAGTCGCACACCACGTTCGACAAGCCGTCGCGCCAGCAGGCAACTGTTTGCAAAGGAGGCTTTGCCTGGCTTCGCACCGTAAGATTCGAGCGTTTGCTTTGATTCGCCTTTGATGTCCATGAGTTCAGGGACAGACGCCTGCATTCGGTAGGACATTTCGTATTGCCCGATGCGTGTTTCGATTTCCGGATCGCCGGTGGCTTCCAAACGCTGACGATTCAGCTTACCGACAGCATTAAGCATTCGACGGCGGTCTTCTCGGCTGTGGCCATCGGGGTTCGATAGAAACAACACCGGATCACCGGTTGACCGAAACTGAATTCCCTGAAAGATGCTCGGTAAAAATCCGGCGGACCACAAACTTGTTCCGGCTCCACCGGTGGCACCGCTAACCAACACAACATACGACGGCAAATCAGCACTTTCTGAACCCAGCCCATAGGTCACCCACGACCCAAAACTCGGCCGACCACCACGTCCAAAGCCGGAATGCAAAAACATCTGCGCTGGAGCGTGATTGATTTCGTCGTTGTGGACGCTGCGAATAACGGCCAGTTCGTCAGCGACGGTACCAAGGTGCGGCAGGAGTTCTGAAAACGATTGACCGCTTTGTCCGTGTTGCGAAAATCTCCATGGTGAACCAGCCAGAGTGGATGTTTTGCCGATGAATGCGAAATCACGATCTTTGGTGACTTCGGCGGGGCATGGTTCGTTGTGATGTTTGCGGAGTTCCGGCTTATCGTCGAAAAGGTCCAGGTGAGACGGGGCACCAATCATGTGAAGGTAGATCACATGTTTCGCTCGCGGCGCAAAATGAGCCTTCTCAGAAGGTCGGCTGGTGTCTGCGGCGATGGCAGCATCGTTGTTGAGCAATTCCGAAAGAGCCAGGCCACTGATCCCGACACCGGCGTTGTTCAGAAATGCACGTCGTGATGAATTCAGGTAAGAATGCATAAGGTCCGATCAGTTAAGCCTGTGACGCGAATTTTGGAGAGGCTAAAATGATATCTGACCGTTGCCAGGTTGCGAAACCGAAAATGGCTGGAAACAGGCGTGTGGCCCTGTTTGTACTGTCGACACGCCTGTTCTGGGATGGGACAAATGAAGGAAAAGATCACATTCTCACTCGAACCCGAATTATCGGCGATCGAATTCGCAGACATTCTTCAGCGTTCCACATTGGCAGAACGGCGCCCAGTCGACGATATCGCACGTCTTGAGGGTATGTTGAGGCACGCGGATGTCATCGTGACGGCTCGGAATGAATCAAAGGTGTTGGTGGGTGTGGCGCGAGCGATCACCGACTTTCATTACTGCACTTACCTGTCCGACCTGGCTGTGGACGTAGCTTTCCAACGACAGGGCATCGGCAGGCAACTCATCCAGCGAATCCATGACGCCGCCGGCGTGAAAACGACACTCATTTTTCTATCCGCTCCCGCAGCCCGCGATTATTACCCTCACATCGGCATGACGCCGCATGAATCCTGCTGGATTAATTCGGCGAGCCAGAACGACGAGGTTGCTACGGCAGAGAGTAACGCAACATAGCTGCCGTCCAAAGACGGCAGCTATGTATCATGGTTTGAACAGTTTTGTAACGTTGGCCGATTCACTGATGTTGCGGATCGGAAGCCGACACACCAGCAATGCGGGGGCAGTTACCAGGCTTACTTTGTTGACTTCAGCGCTGTGGATCCTTTCGCTTTCTGTTGCAAATCGACTTCGCTTTGGTAGCCGCGGAAGCTTTTGCGAGCCAGATTCGCCGACGGCGCGTTTTTGTCTTTTGCCTCAGTGATCAGCTCCAACTGAAAGCTGTTTTGTGCTGCCAGAGCGTCCAGTCGCAGGGCATCTGCGGGAAGGCAAACTGCGCTGTTAGATTTCAGGAATCGAACGTTGGTCTGTAAAACCTGCTTACATTTCAGAAGATTCCCTTCGTCCAGATATTGCGTCGCCAATTTGCTTTGCTGGCTCGACACTAATGCGACCACATCTGCCATCGCTTTCCGGTTGATGCTGTCTTTGACCTTCTTTTCGTCATCGCTGAATGCAACTTTTGTGTCGCCGGAAAGGTTGTCGCTTTCGTGTGTCTTCATGTTGGCGTAGGTGACAGTCACAGCAGCCAGTTTTAGTTTGTTTTTTGATTCCGACGCTGGTACTTCGACTTCGATCACAACATGCTTATCCTGTTCGCTGTAGATCTGCGACATTCGAGTCACGATGTGCTGGCCATTGATGTCCGCTTCGTTTCCGAGCACTCGGACAGGGCGAATGCCCTCGGGAATGGTGACTTTTACGTCGATTTCCTGCGCGACCACAGAAAGCACGTCATCGAATTCGCTGCGAAAGATGTCGGCAAGTTCTGAGGCTTCTTCGATGAACAAATGATTGCCGCCGCTGCGCGTGGCCAGGTTTACCATCAGGTCTTCGTTGTAGCCTGTGCCGAGTCCTAAAGTGGAAACGCTGATGTTCTCTTTGATCAACGACTTGCCAAGGCTTCCGAGTTCTCCCGGCGACGATGGTCCGACATTTGCCAACCCGTCTGACAGCAGGATGACTCGATTCACGCGTTCTTTGTCCAGAAATTTGCGAACTTCCGCAGCCCCTTTGCTGACACCAGCGAACAACGCTGTATTGCCACCGGGCTTGATGCCTCTGATCGCTTTGATGACGTCCGCTTTGTCAGAAAGTTTTGTGGCGGGAACCAGAACTTCGACCGTTGAATCGTAGGTGATGATCGAAACGATATCGTCAGAATGCAGCAGGTTAATGGCGTCAATCGCGGCGGTACGAGCCTGCTTGATTTTTTCGCCCTGCATCGAACCGGACTTGTCGAGTACCAGTGCCAGATTCACGCCCGCTCGCTTGCGATCGCTTTCCAGCTTGAATCCTTCGAGTCCCACGCGGACCCAGGTGGTTTGCTTGTCGCCGGCTTTCAAAATGCCGTGAACAGGCGAAATGTCGAGTTTGATTTGATGCGTATCAGCAACAGCGACGGTGCTGAAGACGGCTGCCAAAGCGATCAGGCAGAGATTTTTGAATGCGATGAGTTTCATAACAGGGCTCCCGAGTTCCATTGGAAGTGAGTACAGAATTGTTCCAGATGGCTATTTGACGTTCAATCGGCAAACCAGTGGTCAGAGCTCTGTAAGAAGACTGTAAGAGATTTGTAAGTAGCGGCCATGAGTGGTGTTCCTGTCTCGGAATCGGCGCTATGCCTGGAGCACCTCGATTTCAAAGTAGAGCGGCTCTGCGAGTCGCTGACCCAGTGTTTTGTGGGCTCATGTCGCGTTGTCCGAAAAGACCGGTAATGGTCTGCTCAGAGCGATCAGATCAAACTCAACCAATCGACTCGCTCAAATCCAGTTTCCAGCGAAGCTTCCGGTTCGGCCGATTCGACGATTAACTCAGCTATCTGTAGATCTTCGCTGCCGATGGCAAACAGAGTGTGGCTGTCCTTTTCGTCGACCGGGAGGGCGGCGGCTATGCGTGGTGTTGCCTCAGGAGTGATGAAGCTGCCGATGTTGGATGGCGCCTTTAACTGGAATTGCTCAGGAGCATGTTTGTTCACAATATCGGCGCGAACATAGCCGATGCGTTGGACGGTTGAAAGTGCTTCGAGCGGCGTGACGAAGCCGTTGCCGTCGTGATCGTGTGCTGAGTCGCTGGAACCCACTGCGTGGATCGCCGCGACGCCTTCGAGCGGTTCGACGACGCTGTTGCCGTTGGTGTCCCAGGGGAAATAGCTGATCCGATCACGATCGATACTCTGTCCGTTTCCGAAATTGTTGGATTCATCCGATTCGACGATCGTGTTTGTGCCGTCGACGACAACAAACAGGTAGCTCACATCATCAGACACCGTCCCCACTGACTGCCCCGGAGGAACCAGCTGTATGGCGGCAGCGAACAATGCCCCACGATTTAGCTGCACGGTGTGATCGTGCGTCAAAGAATCTCCAGCCGCGAGTTCCGTGTGGCTTTGTTGTGAACCAGGCACAATCTGGTCGTCAGCATCACCAATGATATCGTTCAATGACCAAACAATGTGAGTTTCGAAGTTCGTGGCCGCGACGGATCCATTGTTGGCAATGGTGGTGGTCACTTCTGCTTGTCCCAATGCCACATGCTGCGACGCAACGCCAAATGCAGTCGGCTCAAGATCCGTTTCTCCCACGATCACTTCTAAAGTCGCCCAGTCGACAACCGTGTTTTGACTGACCAGAAAGTTCAGCAGACCGTCCTGTAGAAGCGCTAGGTCGTCGCCCACGAATTCGATGGTCACTGGGGTGGTTTCAGATGTCGATAGCGAATCGGCGAGGCCGAGTGATTCGAAGGTGCGAGCGTCTGACACACTGTCCAGTCGCAAAACGTCTGACGTTGTATTGCCGCCGGAACTTCTCAGCCCAAGTGTGAGTGTTGCCGCCCCAACGCGTTCAGTCGTGTCCAGTGCAAACTCAAAACTGCCCGGCACAAACTGAGTGGCCGTCGATGTGTCGAAATCGCTGATGGTTTGACCGGCCGACAGAGCCGTGACGGACGTCTGCCAGTCTGCTTCAACGTAGACGCTATCGGCGCTGTTGCTGCCGTCGAATTCTGCATGATCATAGTCACCGAGAACGTATTCTCGCTTCTCTACGTCAAACGCGGTGCGTTGATTCAACTGGGCGACAAACAGACTGCTTTCTGGGTTGTCGGAACGGCCAAAATCAACCGGTGTATCGTGAGCGTCAACATTTGCCTCCGGTTGCTGGCCGAAGCGAGTCTCGTTCAGCAGAGTGCCGGTGGAACCGATCAGCCAGTTTTGTGCAGCCTGAGGATTCTGAACGATGAACGAATCCGCAACCGTATTCCAGAACACCATGTTCGCTCCAGCCCACCCGTGGCCAGTTCCGAAGTTGCCGCGGTTGCGAGCTTCTATCATATTATCGGTCACGATGGTGTCGTACAGCGTTCCTGTGGACCACCGCTGATGCGGCCCTGTTGAGCTGTGCGAATTAACGGCCGTTCCATTCAAAAACACGTTCGGTCCGCGGTTGCGCCAGGAAGAATTGTTTACGAAGTCGTGGCGACCTTCTTCCGAATAGAGATTCTTCATCAAAATGAACTGGCCATCAATCACAAAAGGATACCGGCGGCCTCCCGTGATGATCGACTTTGGGTCCAGGCTGATTGCATCGTCCACTGTTACCATTCTGGATCGCCCCGTCGCATGCACCGTGGCAAATACAAAATGCAGACCGGTAACATTGGTCACCCAGGCATGTTCAACAGCCTGAAGTTCGATAAACGATAGAGCGTGTTCTTCGTCTTCATCGAACGTAAAGTCGGAAACGCCGCGAATGTTTTCCACGCCGACGCGATTGATGCGTGGGAAGGTGTACTTGAAGACCGTGCCGCCACCGAATTGTTGTTCGAACGAATTCGTCAGTGGGGCATTCAAAAAGATGCGATTGCCTTCGATTCGTGTAATGACGCGTTCGTACGGTTGATCGAAATTCCCACCGGGAGCCCATTGCGTCACGGTGCCGCCGTCGGAACGTTCGGGAATCATGTCCATGCCAAGAGCGCTGATCCATTCTGCGGTGCTCGGGCGATGTACGACGATTTCATCACCTTCTGCCCAGCCCACCGTGGAATCAACTTCGAAACTTGTGGCACCGACGGGAACGTATTTGTCTGTAATGTTATGAATCGTGCCGGCCTGCGGGCTGACGAACCCGGACGCTGCGCCAACAACCACAAGGCTTCTTTCAAGAGTCCCGGTCCCTCGCAGAATGGTGC
>CAYZYB010000286.1:0-6475 GCA_964481505.1 uncultured Planctomycetaceae bacterium
GACGAAGACGGTGCCTCAATGGATGTGCTGTTTGGCAGCCGCCGTTTGCTGAGCGATCTGATTGCAGAAGCTGGTCTTTAGGGTCGTTTCGATATTGCTGGAAACGGCCTGCCAGCCGCGTTTGCTGAGTTCCTGCGTCATGCTGCTGATGTGGGAACGTTCGGCAGGATGTAATGCGGGGAGGGGAACGTTGCAAATCCCGACACAATTGCCGGAATTCACTTCGTTCAATTTACCCTGGTCGCGATAGAACGCGACCTACGCTTTTGCGTTCGCGATGACTTTGGCAGATTCGATTTTGGCTTCCGACGTTGGTCGATCGCCATGATCTGTTTCGAGGTCGCCCAGCGTTCGCACGACTCCCATGCTGTCGTCATTGGCCGTTCTTCCGAACGCGGTGTACTGGTTATCCAGGTGCGTGTGGGCGCCGAGGCAGATGAAGAACTGGGAGCCCGCGGAATTCGGATCACTGGACCGCGCCATCGAAAGCACTCCTTCAACGTGCGGCGTTGCATTGAACTCGGCGTCAATGTTGTATCCGGGACCTCCCATGCCACTTCCCGCCGGGCAGCCACCCTGAATCATGAATCCATCGATGATGCGGTGAAAAATGAGTCCATCGTAGTAGCCGATTTTGGCCAGGCCGATCATGTTTTTGCAATGGCCGGGCGCGACATCGGGAAGCAGGTCCAATAGGATCTGGCCGTGGCTTGTGTTTAGTTCGATTTTGTAATCGTTGGCTTCGAAGTCGACGTCTTTGACGGCTTCAAGTACTTCTGACTGGTAATTCTTTGCCATTCTTAGTGTCTTTTGCGTAGTTGTAATGGTGATGGGTGGTAAATGAATGATGTCTGGCTTGCGCACGCACCGTCCTGGATCACTGTCAGAAACGCAAGTGTTTCGGCCATGACTCTTGAGATTCCACTAAGTCTCAATAGTCGAAATACTCATCAGCAACATAAGATTCGACGATGGTTCCTTTGGAAGAGCATAACCCCTATCAGGCTCCGGTGGATGACCAGGTTCAGGCAATGCCGACAGGTCCTGCTCGAGCTTCGGTCTGGGGATGGATAGTTGTTTATGTTGTGAATTTACCCGTCGCACTTTTCTTGGGGTGCTGTACGACGTCCGGTGCCGCGACTTTTGGTATGTGCATTGCCGTCGTTTTTCAGCTTGCGGCCGGGATTTTTGCAACTCGTCGGTTTCCCGGAACGTTGAGTGTAATCATCATTGGTGGAGTCCTTACGGCATTGTCACAGCTGTATCCTGTGCTTCAAATGTTTGCTGGCGTTGTGGCCTTGGGGATTACAACGTCCATCTTTCCATCGGTGGAGGCCGACCTAGGCGTGAGAATCGTTGGTTCCTTTCCAGCCGGATTTCTGGCGACGTGTATCACCGCTTTTTTAGTAATCTTGGTTGCAGGTGCGGTCGGGGGCTTGGTGCAGTTGATTCGAAGTCGCGTACGCCGCTCATTAACTTTGTAGTGAAGCGTCCTGAGCTGTAGCGTCCTTCCCCCAACCGCCTCCACCCGGAGACGCAATGGTGAGCACGGTTCCGCTGGTGACTTCTATTGTGAAACTACCACCGGCTGTTTCTACGATGCCGCGGTCGTCGATAACGTTTACGCCCGGCTGCCCTGGTTCTCCGTCATTTATCCCGTATGGTCGGTTGGGTTCACGGCGTTGGGACAGAATGGACACGTGCAGTGGCTTCAGGAATTCCAATTCACGCACGATGCCATCGCCACCACGAAACCGCCCTGCTCCGCCAGATCCTTTACGAATGGAAAACTGTCGCAACCTCACCGGATAACGCTGTTCCAGAACTTCGGGGTCTGTGAGTCGTGTATTGGTCATGTGCGTATGAACGGCGTCTGCACCGTCGGCTGTTGGCGTTGCGCCAGCGCCACCACAAATGGTTTCGTAGTAGCCGAAGGTTTCGTCACCGAAAGTCAGGTTGTTCATTGTTCCCTGACTTGCTGCAGCAAGCTCCAGAGCACCCAGCAGGACGTCGACGATGCGCTGCGAGGTTTCGACGTTCCCTCCAACGATCGCTGGTGAATTTTCCGGCGTCGCTCCACGCGGCGGATTCAGCAAGCCTTCAGGAATGATGATCTCAACAGGTTCCAGCACGCCTGCATTCAGAGGAACGTCTTCGTTAAGCAGACAGCGAAAGCAGTACAGAACTGCCGATGTTGTGATGGCTCGATTAGCGTTTAGGTTTCCTGCGTGGACGCCGGCGGTGCCTTTGAAGTCGACTGTCGCCGTCTCTCCACTGACCGAAATGGTGACGCAAATGACCGTGCCATCGTCGAGCTTGTCTTCGAAAGCGTAGTTGCGATCATCCAACCGTTGCAGGCAGCTCCTCATCATTTGTGCGGCCGTACTTTGAATGTGTCGCATGTAAGACTGCACCGTTTTTGTGGAGTGCTGCCGCGCAAGTTCTCGCAGCAGTCTTGCGCCGCATTCGTTGGCGGCTGCCTGAGCTGCCAGGTCGGCAAGGTTGTCCGCGATTGCTCGGCTTGGGAACGGTCCACCTTCCAGCAGTGCCTTCAAATCGGCTTCACGGGAAACTCCAGCGTCGACAAGTTTTTGGCTGGTAATCAATACCCCTTCTTCGGCAAGTTTGCGTGAGAATGGCGGCATGCTTCCCGGAACGATGCCGCCGATTTCTGCGTGGTGAGCTCGATTAGCCACGAAAAACGCTGGTGTCGTGCTATTGGGTTCTACGAAGACGGGCGACACAACCGTGACGTCGGGCAAATGGGATCCGCCGCGGTAGGGATCGTTTGTAACGAAGACGTCACCGAGGCTCATCGTCGAATGATCGGACATGATCGCCCGTACCGTTTCTCCCATCGCTCCCAGATGCACCGGGACATGTGGCGCGTTCACCACGAGATTGCCGTTTTGATCGAACAACGCGCAACTGAAATCCAGACGCTCTCGCACATTTGTCGATGTCGCCGTGCGCCGCAGTGTTTCGCCCATTTGTTCGGCGATAGATACGAATTGGTTGTTGAAGATCTCCAGTTGGACCGGATCAACTTCATAGATGGAATCACATTCCGGCTGCTCAGTTGAGCCAATGTCGATCCGAATCGTCCCGGTATCAGTGACCAAAGCCTCACAATTCGGTTCGACAAAGATAGTTGATGTCGGTTCGCAAATGATTGCCGGTCCACGAATTTGATCTCCGGCTTTAAGTGATGAACGCGTGGCAACATTGGCCTGCCATTTTCTGCCTGCAAACCACAACTCTGTATCAGTGGTTTGTTCGGCCTGGTCTTGATTCGAGTCAAAAATTGTTTCTGGCTGGGCGGCTCGCCCAACGGTTTCTACTCTCAACGAAGCAACTTCGACCGCTTTTCCTGATCGCCGATAGCCGAACAGCCGTTCGTGTTCAGCTTCGAATGCATCGTGAAAGGAGCGGCCTGGCTGTTCAGCAATCATCAGTGACGAATCGGTGCCGAGGTACCGCATTTCGAGACTAAGCGATGACTGCGACAGGTTGTCTTCTGTGATGTTTTGTGCCAGAACTTCAGCAGTCGTTTCTTTCACCAGTCGCTGACGAATTTCCGCGACTTCCTGGAGTGTCTGGTCGTTGAGAGGTTTCAGCACGCTGGACTGCCGAATCGCTCTCACATCAGCTTGCCCCATTCCGAATGCACTCAGGATGCCAGCGAACGGATGAATGAGTACTGTACGAATCTTTAGGCTGCGAGCGATACTGCAAGCATGCTGACCTCCCGCTCCACCGAAGCTCACTAGCACGTGATCGCCGGGATCGTAGCCCTTAGCTACGGAAACTTTGCGAATCGCCTGTGCCATGTTGTCGTTGGCGATGTTCAGCAGGCCTTCCGCAAGCTGTTGCATCGTCGTCGGCTGCGTTGCCACTCCCGCTTCGGCCATTTCGTTGCACAGATCGTCAAGTCGCTGTTTAATCGCTGCTGTATTCAGCGGAAACGGAAAATGTTCGGGAAGAATTCGGCCAAGGAACACATTCAGGTCTGTCACCGTGAGTGGTCCGCCATTGCCGTAGCATGCCGGACCTGGATTCGCGCCCGCACTTTGCGGTCCGACAAACAGCCGCGTACCGTTGAAACCACAAATGCTTCCGCCGCCAGCTGCGACTGTTTCGATCGCCAGTACAGGCGACATGATGCGAACGCCGGCCTTTGTTGTTTCGTTCTCCAGTTCGAATCGTCCGCTGAAGCGAGCGACATCGGTACTTGTGCCTCCCATGTCGAAGCCGATGGCATTTTTGAAACCTTCTGCTTCCGCCACCTTCGCGAATCCGACGATACCGCCCGCCGGGCCCGACAGAATGCAGTCGCGCCCTCGAAAGCCGCGACTGTCGACAAGTCCACCGGCTGACGTCATGACCTGAATCTGACTGCCCGGAAGGCAATCAGAAATCTCCGTCAGGTATTCTCTCAGCACCGGATTCAAATACGCATCGAGCACAGTCGTGTCACAACGCGGAACAAAGCGGATCAATGGCGACACTTCAGATGAGCGGCTGACATCTGTGAATCCAGCCTCACGGCAAACCGTCTGAATCTGCTGCTCATGGATCGGATTTCGATACGCATGCATCAGACAGATCGCAACAGAATCAAAGTTGCTCGGCGTGATTCCATTGGCCGCAAGACGGCTTTTCTCTTCGACGGCATTCAGCGGTCGCAGCACATTCCCGTTTGCGTCGATGCGTTCGTCGACTTCCATCACCCTGGAAAAAAGAGTTTCTGGTTTGCGGATGTTCAATGCAAACAAATCCGGACGATCCTGATTGCCAATGATTGGGGCGTCGGTAAAGCCCTTCGTGGTAATCAGAACGGTTCTAGCGCCGGTGCGCGTCAATAAAGCGTTTGTTCCGCGAGTTGTTCCAAATCGAATTCTGGCTGGTGCACATACGGCGTCAGGATTTAGCCGTTGCAGCCAGCGAATCGCGATAACCGGAGCGGGAAGCCCCGGGTTCAGTTCGTACGAAACGGCCTGCGAAAGATCGACCTCTTCTTTCAGGCTTAGAGTTCCAGCTGCCGCCGCAAACTCTGCGACGGTCGTTGATGCCACGACTTCACCATCGGCGTTCAGCAGGCGACAGTTGGCTCCCACCCAGAATGAATCGGGATCTCCACAACGCAATGAATCCGAAATTGTATGATTCGATGATTGCTGAATAGTCCCTTTTGTGATGCCGGAACTCAGCGTTTTGCACTGACGCAATTCACCGTCGGGCGTCACGCCGAGGCAGTCTGTAAACGTTCCGCCAACGTCGATCCAGAATTGCCAGGTTTCGGCCATTTCATCGCTCAAATTTCGCAGCCACAGAGGCTTCAAACTGGAATCTGCTTTTGCCGCATAGTGACTCAAGCCCTCGCCGTTCCTGCGTCCGCCACACTGTCAAAACTCTCCCTCGGCGAAAACACATCCTACACCGAAACGCAACGTCCCACGTCCTCGCCCGCCGGCGCATCCCGGCTAGGACATGCGGTCGGCGCCGAGAGTTCCGTTGAGTTGGGTGAGGTAGTCGGAGGAGGAGACGCGGGCGAGTTCGTCCTGAGCGTATTGGAGTCGAGACTGGAGTTCGAGTCGTTCGGAGTCGGCCACCATTTCCGGCTCGTTGATGACGGTTTGAGTGTAGCTGACGTGGCGTTGCCAGAGTTTTTTGTCACGCTGCCGACGCGTCTTTAGGCGTTCGGCATACCATTCCGATTGTTGCAGGTTTTCGAGCGTAAATAGCGATCTGATTTCCTGATCTTTGAGGTCTTTTCCTTTGTAGTTTCCTTCGGCCATGATGTGCAAAAGTGCTCGCAGCGGCGGGCAGGCAAGATCGATGGAGCCGTCAAGCATGTAGTTTTTGGCCACACGTTCCTGAGCTTCCGTGATGTGCTGAATGCCGTCAGCGAAAGCGTCGTGGTCCTGAGTTTCCGGACGCATGATGCTATCGTCGAATACCTTGCTGGGGTTGTCAAAGACACGACCTCCAAAGCGACGGATGAAACGTGACGTAATGCGATAGCCGAGTCGACTGGCCAGAATTGTTTCGCCGTTGTGTTCGAAGTCTTCCATTTTCTCCATCAGGTCTTCGGCGATCAGGAAGTCCGGTGTGCGTTCTTCCGGGCTGAGCCGACACCAGATTTCCGGGATCAGCAGGCTTATGTCGTGATCGACGCGGATATTGCTGCCGATGTGTCCGGCTGGCGTAGAGAAACCGCCGAGTCCCGTCAGCAGGTAGCTGACGAGTGCTGCGTTGAGGTCTGTGATCGGCAGCAATGCGTTGAATGGTCCTTTTGTCAGCGCCCCTTCGCTGCCAGCACCCGTGGTAGACGGACTCTTTCCAGTCAGAGCACTGATGAAGTCCATGAAGAGTTCAGGGAGTTCCTGGTAATGGATCGGGTTGAACACGGCCAGCGGGCGGATGCCGTTTTCGTAGTCGGCTGGGTTGTTTCGCCGTCCGACCAGAACAGAAG
>CAYZYB010000287.1:0-6475 GCA_964481505.1 uncultured Planctomycetaceae bacterium
TTTCGGAGCGACCGGGTATTGACCGATCGAATAGTGATCGACCGTTTTGCTCAGTTAGTTGAACCTACCCGGCAGAAAGCAAGCCGCGAAGGATGACGACTTTACACTTCAGAATCAAGCCAGCATTCCCCATGTTTCCGGGTTTGGCCAGCAATTTGTCGCTTCGTCCGTTCATACTCCGGGTGGAATCGGCATCCCGGCGGGTGACGGTACGTCGTGGCTGAAGCTGCCGTCAATTCGGCGCTGAGGCAATCCGCATTCGTTGTTCTGAGCTGTGGATTTGCTTAATGTGGGGTGACAGCGTTTCTCCCTCCTCTGATTTGGAGTCCTTCCCCAATGAAGCTTCTGCCCACCGCGTTGATCTGTGTTGCCGTCTTATCCTCTTCCGCCTGCCCCACGTTTGCTCAAAACAAAAAGCCTGACGCGAATCTTGCGGCCGGGCAGAAGACGCTTGCCATTCTTGAAACTGCTGATTGGACCGAGCTCTTCAATGGCAAAGATATGACTCACTGGAAGGGCGACACAAAAGGCTATGTCGCGGAGAATGGGATCATGGTCTGCAACAAAGGCAGCAAAAACCTGATCTCAGAAAAACAGTACAGCGACTTCGCGTTTCACTTTGAATTCAAGCTCGAAGAAAGTGGCAACAACGGTGTTGGAATTCGTGTTCCAGAAGGAGGGCACCCGGCTGCCGACGGCATGGAAATTCAGATTCTGGACCACAACGGTTCACGATACGGTGGTGAGACCATCATGGAGAATGGGAAGACTCGCAAACTGAGTTGGCTGAAGCCTTGGCAGTATCATGGTTCTATCTACGGAATCTACCCTTCAAAAACAGGCTACCTCAAGCCGGTTGGCGAATGGAATTCTGAAACCATTGTTGCGATTGATGACCACATCATGGTCATCTTAAACGGCGCCGTTATCGTCGATGCCTTCCTGGAAAATCTCACCCCCATCGGCGGCGGCAACCACAAGGGCATGAAGAGTCGCAAGGGACACATTATGCTGGCAGGTCACAGCGATCGAATGGAGTTCCGTAACCTGAAGGTTGCCGACTATTCGCCATCGCCGACGTCTCCAAAATCCACTGCCGACAATTCGCCACCCAGTGGTTTTGCCGCCATGTTCAACGGTAAAGATTTGACTGGTTGGAAAGGACTGGCTCACAAAAACGCCAACAGTCGCCGTGCGTTAAAGGGGGACGAAAAGAAGGCGGCTCAGGCCACAGCCGACGAAAATATGGCGCAGCACTGGAAGGTTGCGGACAGCATTCTGACTTACGACGGTAAAGGGCAAAGTTTGTGTACCGCGAAGGACTATGGTGACTTCGAATTCTATTGCGATTGGAAGATTCCTCCCGGAGCGGATTCCGGCATCTATTTGCGCGGGACGCCGCAGGTGCAGATTTGGGATCCATGGGACGCTCGTATGAAAGACGGCACCGCGCCCGCCGATTCAGCCGCCTGGGTGACTCAATACAAGAACGGGCGCAATCTGGGATCTGGTGGACTGTGGAACAACAAACGCTGGCGCAACGCCCCCACAACTTTGGCCGACAAAAAACCTGGCGAATGGAATACGTTTCTGATTCGAATGGTCGGTGATAAGGTCACGATCTGGTTGAACGGGAAGAAAATTGTCGACCGCGTCGCTTTAGAAAACTACTGGGACAAATCAGGAAAAGAACCGCTTGCACGCGCCGATCAAATTGAACTGCAACACCACGGCAGTGAACTGTTCTTCAAGAACCTGTACATTCGCGAGCTTCCATTTTAATCGGTCGCCGCCGCTTATTTTTTCTGTTGATGAATTCTGCCTTCAGTTAGGTGCTTTGTTGTGTCACTATCCCCGGTCAGGTCTACACCAAGCCAGAGGAACGTAAACGTCTCCTGAGATTCGGCAAGGCCATCGAAGAGCTAATCACGATCGTCAAACCAGCAACTTTTACCGATGGATTCGCGATGAGTCTGAAGAGCCGAGAAAGAAGCGGGAAGGTGGTCAGCGAAAGTCACATGAACTTGTGATAGAAATCGCCAAGCAAACTGGGTTTGGTTACACCAGAATCATCGGTGAACTTTGCAAGATGGGGATCAAGAAGATCAGCCGCCAAACGATTCCAAACATCCTCAAGGAAGAAGGGATCGAACCGAGTCCGGATCGCACGTCAGATTCATGGACCAACTTCTTGGAACGACATGCTGGTACACTGTGGCGTACGATTGCGACACCCAACGCAGTGATTCCCAGCATTTCTCAGCTCGCACAGCATGTGCCGAATTCCGACTTCTCCACCTATCCGCCTTTGATTATCAAGCGGCCTCCAGCTTCCTGGAGCTTTTCGTCGATGACGAGGACATCAACCGAGACTGAAAGTCTTTCACGGATGCGGGGGCCGAGACGGCGGAAGCCGAGCTCTCTGGAGATTGTCTTGATGAGATCTTCCTTCGGACAAGGTCCAGTGCGTTGAAGAATGTAGGTTGCCGTGGCCTCAATCGCGGATTCGGGGACATCGTTGATGCTGTCGAACGTGACGCTGGTTGTGGTTTCCTCTGTGACTGTCAACGTGGGCGTTAGCGTTGTAGCCAATACTGCCGAAGGCTCCGGGGCCGGCCGCTCTGGTTCTGAGAGAGCGTCTTGGTACGCTGCTTCGATTCGCTTCAGTTGGCGTTCGGGATCTCTTACCCAGTCTGTGGACCACACGCGGACAATCTTCCAGCCGAGATCCTCGAGCATACTTTGGCGAATGCGATCTCGATCCCGAGCAGTGTATGAAGAATGGTAAGTCGCGCCATCGCATTCGATGCCGAGGCAGAATTTCCCTGGTCGATCCGGATGCTTCAGGGCGAGATCAATACGAAACCCGCCGCAGCCGACCTGAGGCACAGGCTCGAATCCATGACGAACCAAGGCGGCGGCGACGTCCGCTTCGAAGGGTGATTCTGTTTCGTCTGAGATTGACGACGACATTATTCCAAGCGAATCTGTGCCTGTTTCAGCATAAGCTAAGTAGGCCTTCATCAGGTGAGCGCCTTCGCTCTTGCTACCGGACAGATCGAGATCAGCAGCTCGCACGGAAGACACGACAATCATTTGCTCGCGAGCTCGTGTCACGGCAACGTTGAGTCGTCGTTCGCCACCTGACGCGTTGATCGGGCCAAAACGAGCTGGGATCTTTCCATCTGCGTTTCGTGCATATCCGATACTCAACATGATGACGTCGCGTTCGTCTCCCTGAACTCGTTCAAGGTTCTTGATGAAAAGCGGTTCGTCACCGGCGTTGCCAAAAAGCTTGTCGACAATTGGATCCTTACGTCGACGATCGTAAAGCTCATCGTCGATCGCAGCGCGTTGTGATTGCGAAAACGCGATGACGCCGAGCGACTTACTCGGTCGAGTCCGCACATGATCGATGATCAGATCAACAACTCGGTTTGCTTCCGGGACGTTCTTTCGGTCAAGCCACAATCCGTCTTCGACAAGTTCGAGGCGTACTCCATCGTTGCTGGCATCACGCGAACTGGGAAACGTGACCAGGTCGCCGTTGTAGAAGTGACGATTCGAAAACGCGATCAATGCTTCTCGCCGAGAACGATAGTGCCATCGCAAGCGGATAGCCGGCATATTGTTCGCCTTGCAGACAGAGAGAATGCTTTCAAAGTCAGCGATGTCGTCTTCGTCGTCCGATTCGCTCTCCGCGCGCTGGAAGAAGTTGGTTGGTGGCAACTGCTTCTCATCCCCTGCGACAATCAGTTGCTTGCCTCGATAGATCGCCCCCATCGCATCCCATGGAAATACCTGAGATGCTTCGTCAAACACGACGAGATCAAACCGAAGGCGCTCGTCTCGCAGAAACGTACTGACAGATAGCGGGCTCATCATTACACAGGGCTTCAGCTTAAGCAGAATCTCCGCGATCTCTGAGAACAGACACCGCAACGGCATGTGTTTGCGCTTCTTGGACAGCTCTTTCTGAAGGATGCCTAATTCGCTGCTGGCCGCAGCTTCAAAGCCTGCTCGCGGACGATCCGATTGCCCTAGTTGAAATTCTCGAATGGCCGCCGCTGCCGCCTGGACTTCCCAGCGATCAAGTTCTTCGAACTGCTGCCGGAGCCGTTCGTGGCTATCCAGATCGAAACGGCTAAGAACAGGGTCAGATGAAATGACGTGGTCACCGAGCGACCGATAGACTCGCAGCATCACTATATCGGCAGTCGCATTCGGTAGGTAGCGTTGTGCGATGAGCTCGTCAGCCACGCCTTGCAGTTCGTGCGAATTCAGCTCCTGTCTCCAGCGTCCAAACCGCAGGTAGTCGTCGATGTCTGCAGCATTTGCATTCAAAGACTGAACCCACTGATTCGCTGTCGCCAATGCTGCTTTGTTGAACGATTGACCGTCATCGAGTGCTTGCTCTGGCGAAAACAGTGCTTGAATGTACTCGGCAGCTTGCTGCAGTTCGTCGATATTCTGGAAGGCGGTGTGAGCCCGCTGCGCCTCAGCACGAACATTTGCATCAGTTGCAACGCTACGGACGAGTGTTGACAGGGTGCCGGCTGAATGCGTCTCGCTAAGCCAAGCAGCCTTTTGAATATCGTCAGCGTCGACTGCCGTCAGTCCGAGTCGCTCGGCAGATGATGCCTGTCTGTTTCTCCCCTCCGTTGCTTCGTGTAAAACACGGAGTTGTTCGCATGCTGTTGTCACATCTTCTACGGCGAGGTCAGAATCCGGTTTCAGCAGGCTCACGTGAAAAGTTGTAAACTCTGCGGCCGGAGCAAGTTCATCGTGCAAGGGCGAAACCAACTTGCTGATTTTTCCTGCCGAGAGTTTCTCGACCGCCTGGTCGCTGAAGCATGGCAACTGAGCCGCCTTAGAATTCAGCAGGTCCAGTAACTTGCTATGATTCGAAAGCAATTCCTGTAGCTTGGACTCAACTGCCTCGAAGATTGAACTGTCTGTTGCACACAGCTTATCGGCTGCCGCATCCTTCAGTTTGAGGGTGCCAGCAATCGCCTGAGCCTGCTCGACAGACTTCCTGAGATTCCGCCAGTCGTCGTGATTCGTTTCTTTGAAAACATCCGGTAGTGCGTCTTTAAGCTCGCCCCGCCGAGCGTTCACCGATGAAAGAAGGGCTGAGACTCGTTCGGTCAACTGAACATCATGAATGATAACATCGGCGGTTGGCACATTGCCGTCGTAGCATGTGTCGGCAGACTGAAGGAAGGCAAGACAGTTGGCAATTGCGTCGGTCCGCTGTGTCGCTGTTGTTTCAACCAGTTCAAGTAGCTGTTCAGAAAGCCCCTCTGGTAGAGTCGGAAGCGCTTCGACAGCCGCGAGTGTCTGGAGGGATGCATCAGCAACAGCTAGGGCATCGAACGAATTATTGGATTTCCGTGGCTGACCAACCGCTGCGTCGAACTGGCGCAGACACTGTGAGAGAGAATCGGCGGCTTCCTGAACTCGCTTCATTGCCTCTGCGTCAGCGATGTCGCAGCCATCCGGTAAATGTACAAGAAATTCTTCTGCGAGTTCCTGGGCCATCGCGGCGCGCCGATGAAAGGTGTTCAGCTTACGGCAGTCGGCGAGCAACTGATCTCGCCCCGGCAACTCTGACCGATACAAGTCAGCCGCAGCGGTCTTGAACTGCTTGAACGGCTTGCCCAGTCGGCCGAGGAATGACGAAAACCGGTCGACGCCCTTAACCACAGTCGCGGATTCCGAACGAAAGGCGCGACGCGACAATCGATCGGACAACTCATCGCGTATTTCGGCGGCTTCGCTGAGTTCTTCCATGATCTCCGGAAATCGCTTAGTGAGCCGCCCCAGGACACCGTCATCACACCACGTCGGCTGAATCAATTCCGGCGAACGCATTTCCGCGAAGGATTCTGCCCCGGTTCGCAATGCCTGCAAGGTCACTCCATGTTCAGTCGCGCCGACTGCGTTGAACAAATGTGATGCAGCGGTCCGAACCTGCCGTACCCCGGAATTCAGCGACGTGTATTCGTCATGCAGAGCTTCCAGACGTTGCGTGGAATTGGCGTCGGTGAATTCGCCAATCGCACTCCATGAATCGCCTGCTCCTCGAGCCAGCTGCACGGGGGAATTTCCTTCTGATACCCAATTGCCTGATCGTTCCGCGGTTAGCGTGGCAACTTGCTTCAAATCATGCTGTGACGCTTCGGCTGCAGCTACGATCGCGTCAGCATCGTCTTTGCGGAACCACGCCGATCGCAGGGGCGACATGGCAATCAGCTTTTGGAGGATCTTCGCTATATGCGGGATCGCTCGCAACGGCTGACGTGGATTGAGCGGCAGCTGCGTGGACTCAAGCACTTGTGTCAATGAAGTGTCGACATTAGTTGCCAACGAGTTGAGCTGCGCCAACAGCGCAACGCGCTCTCCCAGTTGCTCAGTAAATCTTCGCAGGTTCATGTCTGCCGCCGCTCCAAATGACGCATGGGCGGCCTTGAAG
>CAYZYB010000288.1:0-6472 GCA_964481505.1 uncultured Planctomycetaceae bacterium
GCTGACTCGAGTTGTCAGTTGGGTCACGATTTGCTGGAACTGGTCCCATTTCACCCAGTCTTTGCCCCAGTCATCGGTGAGGTCCGATGTGAAGGCCGCTGTGGCTCCCAGTCCATATCGCCAAACAGCCAGAATCGGATCGACGTCCGAATCTTCTGCGACTAAATCGTCTTCTTTCGGCGGAGCTGACAGAATCACGGTCGCTCGCGGGTCGTCTTTTTCAGATGTCAGGACATAGCCATGCAGGTCTGGCACTCCGCCGATGTCTGTTAGGATGGGATCGTCGCTCATCAGACGCGGCGTGAACGTTCGCTTCTGAATCTGACTGCGCCGAAGCGTCTTTGCTTCTTTGATGAAAATCGAAGGCAGTTCCGCCGGGTCATTGGGGAAGTAAAACCGTCCACCGGTTTGGCTGGAAATGGCGTTCAGAATCTGAGCATCTCGCGGACCATGCGGGAAGACGGCGACCGTCGAAACGGAGGCCTGGGCGTCTTTGAACTTTTGCAGTGTTGCCGGTGGCGGCATGGGTGGATCACCGTCTGAGATGATGATCATGTGACGACTGGCCGCGTCACTTGCGATGAGGCCCTTTAAGCCCATTTCCATCGTGCCGGTGAATTCCGGCATGTCACCAATTTGTGCACCGTTAATAATCGGAACCAGCTTGTCATAGTCTTTGGCGGGCGTCAGTTCGAAGATCCATGCATCCCCTTTGGGGCCGTAGCCGATCGCTCCCACTTCGTCTTCGGCGCTGAGGACTTTGATGGCTTCCTTGGTGATGCGTTTGGCCCAGGAATTTCCCTGAGGGAATTCGCAGGTGTGCAGAATGATCACTAGTGCACCCTTGGGAAGAATCTTTTTCTTGCTGATTTCCATCGAGATCGGCAGACAGTCTTCGATGGGAGAGTTTTGATAGCCACCCGGACCGAAACTGTTTGGGCCTCCCAGCATGGCGAATCCGATCCCCAGATTTCGCACCGAATCGTGAATGGCCTGCACCTGAGTCGCCATGAGTGCATCGGCTGGCACGTTGGCAAACAAGATGGCATCGTATGGCATCAGCGAAAGCGGATCCTGTGGCAGGTTATCGGCGTTGGTGACTTCGACTTCGCGTTCGCCATTTTCCAAAGCCTGTTTGACATATTGCCATTCTTTGGGGCTACCGGTTTTGTCACGAACGATCAGCACCTTGCCGGGGCCGTCGATGTACAGATAGTTTCGGACTGCGTTGTTTTCGTCTCGATAGTCCTTGTCACTGGGAACTTCGATGCGTGCTTCGTATTCGTAGTAGCCTGGCACTTCGACTTTGATCGGAATCCCAAAGCGGTTCTTACCCGCTTTGAATTCTACTGGCATCCGTTTTAGTTCTTCATCGTTTTGGGACAGTACCAGCGTTCCGGAACCATCCTGCAGCGAAGTCAGCACCGTGGCGGCTTCGTAGGTTTCGCCAAGTTTGACGAATCGTGGCAGGTCGAGCCGTTCGATGTAGACTTCGTCTTTGATGTTGGCGACATCTATGGGCATCACATCCACCTGAATGTCGCGTGCCTGCAATTCTGTGATGGCGTGTTTGAGTTCCCCAACGGTTTCTGTGCCATCGCTGAACAACACCACTCGTCCGCGATTTTCTTCCGGCAGCATGGCCGCACTCAGCGATAGCGACTGTTGCAGATTGGTGGCGTCTTCGGACACCTGTGAGTTCGTGAATTTTTCGAAGGGAAAACTTTCGCGGGGCGGATATTCGACAGCCGGTGTGCGGCCAAAAATTACCAGGCCAGCGTGGTCTTTGGGCGGTTTTTCTGCCGCTGTCCCGGCCACGATTTCCAGAGCCGAATCCTTGGCATCGTTGACGGAATCAGAAACGTCCACGTTATACATCACAGAAACTACGTCACTGGTCGTCACCGATCGCGGCAGCGCGAGCACAGCGATCAGCAGGCCAGTGACAGCCAGACGCACCAGCAGCGCTGCTGTGCCGCGGCCTTTGGTCAGTCCGGAATGTCCGGCCGCCTGCATCCACCAGATCCATGGCGTCAGCAACAGCAGGGCAAAGGCCCACGGGTAAACGAAGTCAACGACGTTGTTCAGTGTCAGGTACAGCATCGTGATGGCAAAGGCTACCAGAAAGGCCATGAGCGGAATCGCATCGCGCCACGTCACCTGTACTCGCGCCGGCGGAAAGATCCGTTTGGCGATACGCTGAATCCAGTTCATAGCGAAAGCTCCACAATGCGATGATTTCCGGTATCTGCCACCAACACACGTCCGTCAGACAATACGGTTAAGCTCCACGGATTCAGAAAGCCGCCGTCACCGCGGCCCGGTTTTCCGTATCGCCCCACCAGTTCACCGTCTTCTGTTAACACCGTAATTCTCGACGCTTTGTTTTCGACAACATACAACCGTCCATCGGTTGTTCCGCGGATATCGTAAGGGAATTCCAGGCCACCCTCATCCGTCGGCAGTTCGATGATCCTGAGGAATTCGCCGGAATCTCGAAAAGCCTGGATTCGATTGTTGAAGGCGTCAACGGCGAAGATGGTGCCGTTGATCCACACGATTCCACTGGGTCGTTGAAACTGGCCGGGTTGCGTGCCGTGTTCGCCAAACTGTGTGATGAATTCGCCTTCCGGACTGAACTTCTGAATTCGCTGTCGATCCCCGTATTCGCCGACATAGATAAAGCCGCCGGGATCCTGCGCGATCGCGACGGGGTACACGAACTGCCCGGCGTCGCGGCCCTGCGTGCCGATCATTGATTCGACGCTGCCATCGGGATGAAAGAACACGACGCGATGATAGTGAGTGTCGGCGACTGCGATGCGTCCATCCAGAAGTTTGATAACACCTTCCGGCCGACCGACGCTGTGTTCCGGCATGTGCCAGGATTGCAGTATTTCGCCTTTCGAAGAATAGATCAGCACTCGCCCGGCATCGTCGAGCGCGTAAACGTTGTCGTCTTTATCGGCGTACAGAGACCGCGGGGCAGGAATGCGTCGACCGTCGGCAGGGACTTTCCACGTCGTGAATGCAGAAACAGCCAGTGTGTTCAAGGCAGGTTCGGCGCAACCGACAAACGTCAGCGCCATTAACAGGAGGGCGAGTACACTATGACGATATTGCTGACTGAAGTTGTTGACGATGATTTTGAACTTCACGAATGAACTTTTATGGCAACCCGCTGACCTGCGGCGAAAACGTTGTCAGGCGGGCGATGGACGATCGTTTTTTCTTTGTTGGTTGGAATATGTTTGAGATGTGTTTCAGAGTAACCGCCGCAGAACTGAAAAGACAGGATCTCCACATCACCATTTTCGACGACGACTAGCTGCAGGTTTTCCGGCCGAATGGCGATTGCATCGCCACCACTCGCAGTGGATTGCAGCCAGTCAGAAATCTCTTCGGCAGCGAACCAGTTGATTGCTCCCAGAAACTCGGCCGCTTTTTGACTTGTGGGTTGGTGATAGAGATCCAGAGTCGTTCCGGTGTGGACGATTTTTCCTTCCTGCATGCAAATGACAAACGTTGATTCTTTGACCGCAACGTCTGGTTGGTGAGTTGAAAATAACAGTGACGCCCCTGTTGTTTCCACGTGATCGCGAATCAGCTTCCAGTAAATCGGTCTCCGAATCGGGTCCACGTGAGCCAGTGGTTCGTCCATGATCAGTACGGCTGGATTGGCCGCGAGAGCTCTACAAACCGCCAGCCTGCTTTTTTCGCCCCAGGACAGTTCACTGGGCAACGCCTGCTGACGCAGATCGAGATCAAACTGAACCAGCAAATTGTCTAAGAACTGTTCGGAATCCTGTGTTCCTTCTGTCGAAAACGAGGAATTCGGGTCGAAAACCGCGGTGAGATGCTCGGCGGCCGACAAATGTGGCCACAGACCGTCGTCCTGAGGAGCCCAGAAAATCGGCAAATAGAATGCCCCGGCATTTTCGGATGGATACCGAAATTCGGTGGTGCCGGAGTGCGGCTTTTCGAGTCCAGCCAGCACGTTTAACAGCGACGTTTTTCCTGCCCCTGAATGCCCCACAATCGCCGTGACTCCGGACGGAATCGATGCGCTGATGTCGTCCAGTCTCGGCTGGCGATCACCGTTTAGCGTGAGATTCTTGATATTCCAGATTGGCGTGGACATCAGACGGTTCAATGAGATTCCTGTGTGGAGTTCGGAGAAGTTTTTACCACTGTGAATGACTTCCACAGGCAGCCGATGAAGAAGAACGCGGCAAATGGTAAGAGTATCGCGATGGTGGTGATGGCTGCCAGCGATTCTGTTCTGTTGTAGTGCATCTCATTGTACAGTCGCGTGATGATTGGTTCGAACCGCACCGGACGAAGCGTCGCGGCAACGGTGACTTCCCAAAAACACCAGTGCGTGAGGATGGCCAGAGCAAGAAGCCATTTTTTTTTGTGAAGCACCCAGTCCAACCGTCCCGCCGATCGCGCGCCCGTCGTGTGCTTTGCGGCTGACAGAAGTGCGGCCGAATGTTGTGAAGCCGCTGGTGTCAACAGGTTCAGTACGGTGACCAGCAGAAACGCTCGCGGCAACATCAGCAGCGTGTGGCCAAACAACATTGGCAGCCACGAATCGTACGCGCTGTTCAACACCGGAAACTGAAACAGCTTCAGCAATGCGAGACTCAACACCAAAGATCCGCACAGTCCTGGCAGGACAAAGATCAGACGCAGCCAACGCGAAGGAATCTGTTGAATCAGAATACAAATCTGCAATGCCGCGAATGCAGCGATCGTGCATTCGATCAGAGACAGGACGACCTGTTCACTACGCTGCCAAAGCGTGCCCTGTTCGACAAATGTCTGAAGTCCGCGAATGGCGTCCGAAGCGTTACTAAAAAGTGGCCACAGAAACACGATCGCTACGCTGACAGCGACGAACAGCATTGCCGACGTTACGGCCATTCTGCCGCCTGTTTTTCTTAAGCCGTCGGACCCCGTTCGCAGCGGCGGGCCACAGATCAGCAACCATAAACACGGTAGCAGCCACACACATTGCACGCCGACGGCAGGCGCCGCGAAGCTGAGTGAGTGATGGAGAGGTTCGCCGGCAGCATGAGCGTCGAACAGCCATACGGCCCACGAAATCGGATGACGGTCAATCTGCAGCAGCGCGGCGGTTTCGAATTCCTGAAAGCACAGCACGGCACCTCCCAGCCACGCCACCAGAGCCGCTCGTCCAGGGCCCGCAACCTGCAACCGGAGCCAAACCTTCCACCACTTGTTATTGCGATGGCCGGTTAACTTCCATGCGTGAAGTGACTCGGCCGTGACTTCGCCACGGGGCAAAATCAACAGCACGGCTAGCTGGAAAGCCACGATTCGCACCAGCAATAGTAGCGCGTAGAGCCCTTCGGTGGCAGCAACGCTGTGAATCAATCGTGCCGATGTCAGCCGATATGTGAAGCCCGTCAGCAGGTCTGGCACGAACAAAGGCAACAGTGCGGCGATGGTCAGGATTCGTCGCTGGTTTGCGGAACGCTGGGTGCCGGCAATCGTTCGGGCGATCATCACAGCGATCGGCAGCGCGACGCTTGTGACGACATATGCGCGACCGGTGGACCAGGCGAGGACTGTTTCCAGCGTCATTGTCCGGTGTACTCCGCCGTGAGCCAGTCCAGCACCTGCTGATTGACGTCTGCTGCCTGCGAAAGCGATATGCTGTCCGCAGCCCACGCTTTGAGTTCGCGAATCTCGTCTGTCAGTTGTGTCTCGTCGACGTCTCCGAGTGGAATCTGCCGAGCTGAGGAATTGGCGAGCGCAATTTCTACTTCAGCCGACAACAGGAAGTCGACAAACGTCTTTGCGTTGTCAAGGTGCGGGCAGTTACGAATCACGGCGACGGAATTCGGCAGGCAGATTGTCTTTCCATCATCCAGACGCACGGGCAAAATTGAGACTGGCTTGCCATCATCAATGGCAGCGAAGGCATCGTCCGTGTCTGTGAAGCCAACGTCGCAGATTTGTTCTGCCACCAGATCTTTGGTCATCGAGTTCCCGCGGACTTCGCGAATGCCGCGAGCGTGGATGTCAGCGTGCCACGCCTTTAAACGTTCTTCGCCCCATTGTCCCATTAATACAGAGTAGTGGGACAGTGTTGTGCCGAACAGCGGTTGGGCGATCGTGACGCGGGTTAGTGAATTGCTCTCCAGAATTGCGCTGATGGACGTATCGTCGGCTTTTACCACTGCAGTGTTGACGATGTACACTCGCAGCCGACCAGCGAAGCCTGTCCAGTATCCTTCGGCGTCTTTGAACTGGTCCGGAATGCGGCTCGCCGATTTGCTGCGATAGGATTCCAGGATGCCAGCGTGTTGTAGTCGAATGGTGCCGAGCGTTTGATTGTTCCAAAACACATCGCAGCGCGGATTTTCGCGTTCGGCGAGCAGTAGGTTGGTCAGACCAAGTGATTTGTTGGCTTCTTCGTCAAAGCGAACGTCGACTTTGCTGC
>CAYZYB010000289.1:0-6467 GCA_964481505.1 uncultured Planctomycetaceae bacterium
CAATGGAACGGTGTTTCGAACGATGGTGAGTTCCAAATTCTTGGAACATTCTTTGAAGTGGAACTTCCGGAAACATCAGAAGAGGTCATGATCGGCGCGACGAATCGTGGTCTTGGTGTGACTGATGACGCAACAGGCACTGGTTTCGTCATGTACAGCGTCGAAAGCGTTCACACGCGATTTTCTTCTGCACCTGTGCATCCTCTGAACAGTGATCACCTTGTCGCCGTTCAATACACCGGTGGACAATGGTTCTACAACAACAACAACGCATGGGTCGCGTTTACTCCGGTCAATACCGATCGCCTGATCGGCAGCATTGACTACTCTGCAGATACTGTGCTCAGCCTTCAGGGCGCGTCTGGCACTGTAAACGGGATCGAGCAGGGATTCGTATCCGGAGACCTCACCTTCCACGCTGATCAATGGAACGGTGTTTCGAACGATGGTGAGTTCCAAATTCTTGGAACATTCTTTGCCTATTAGAAAAGCGAGCCCGCTTGCCGAAGACGGCTGCGTACATTGGTTCTGAACTCTCATGATGATCACGTCAGGATGCTGACGCGCCTGCCAATCGAAATCGGTCGCTTCGGCAGTGGCACGACAACGATGAATGCTCTGCGATTTGTGGCAACTGATGTCCCATCAAACGTAAGAGCCGTTCCCAGCCTCCTGTCCATTCTCGGCATTGTCAACAAATAAGTCGCTGCAGCAAAATTCCGTGGAAAACTGAGGACGCTTCGGCGGACACCTCGATTGGGCGGTTCCTGGCTGATATTCTGAGTGCAGATCGGTGTTTCTCCGACCTGCCAACGAACCCGTTTTCAACACACAGAAAGTCAGAAATGTCAACCGCTGCTGCCCGCCACATCCTTGTTCCCGACGAAGCAAAATGCCTGGAACTTAAGACTCAGATCGAAGGCGGAGCCGATTTCGCTGACGTTGCCAAAGAACACAGCCAATGCCCATCGGGTGCCAAAGGCGGCGATCTCGGAACATTTGGCCCTGGTCAAATGGTTCCTGAATTCGACACTGTTGTTTTCAACGAAGAACTGAATACGGTTCATGGCCCTGTAAAAACTCAGTTCGGCTACCACCTGCTGGAAATCACAGCTCGCGCATAATTTTGATGCCCGATGGAACAGATAGTAAAAGCCACACTCAACAATCGTTGTGTGTGGCTTTTTCTTGCGCTGAAAGAGCTGCTACTGCGCGTCGCCGACATCCTTCCGCTCGGCGTCTGCATCGTTTGATTCCGCTGGCGCCGGTCGAGACGAACGCGAAGTCCGCGAAGTCCGCGACTGAATCGCCTTCATCAAAGTTTCGATAGTAACGTCGTCCGAGCTTTTAAGCCCCATCGACTCCAGCATTCGTGAATTTCGATTACGCTCGCCGCTGTCGATCTTTCCATCTTCATCGCTGTCCATTCTCTTAAACAACACAGTGGCTATCTGTTTCACACGACTCGCGTCTGCCGACGAAGCTGGAAAGCCACTGCGTCCGCCAGACCGACGTGAGGACGGCCCGCCGCCACCGCCGGACCCACCGCGACTCGCGGCATCGGAAGATCCTTGAAATGAGCGCGAGCTTCCGCCCCCAACTTTGGACGATGTGGCGTCACGATCAGCGGCATCACGGGCGGTGGACGATCTGGCAGCAGCAGCCCCTGTCCTGGCTGACACCGTGATCTCAGCATCACGAACACTTGCGCCGCCTGACACCTTACCTTTGATCGTTTGGCTCTTGCCAGCTTCAAGCCGCAGTGTTGTCTCAAGCACGAGCGAATAGACTGTTGGGGTCTGCGTTTCCGCGGCAGTGTCGGTGTCCTTGGGATCGTTCGCTGGATACTCAAGCCACGACTTTTCAAGGTTCAATTCCATCACCACACCACCGCTGGCAACTCGCGGGGTGACTTTGACAAGAGTGCCTGTATCCATGTGCTGCGTCTGAACCTGAACTCCGCGACTACCAAAAGACTGTCTGCCCGTCACGACCGCGACCTGTTGACCAAATTGCAACGATGCACTGTTGTTGTCCAATGTTGACAGCTGAAACCGATCGAGTAGGTTTTTCCCTTCATCCGGATCCTTAATACTGATTTCCATATCTACGGTGACCGTCGTGGGTGCTGGATCGGGATCGAGCACCTTCAGAAGCTGGGCTGCCTTGTCAACAGCCTTCCTGGAACCTTTCAGCATCAGAATGTTCGTCTCCGGGTCGACCTGAATCTGAACGTCATCTTCGCTCAGAGCACTTTCAAGAGTCTTTCCAAAGTCGCGCACGTCGTGTCCACGCACATTCAGAATCGTGATCTGAGAATCCTCTTCCGCGAAAGTCGCGGTGTCGCCCAAACCAGAGATAGCTGTGAGAATTCCACACCAACACAACAAGAACAATTTTTTCTTCATGTTTCGTCTCCAGGAGGTGCCGTACTTGGTTCAACAGATTTACCAACGTTAACAGTATGACCATCGATGCGTCCTTAATTCAACACTCGATCGATGCAGCGGTGTTGCTGCTTAATGCCATTCATTCCGAAAAAGCAAAAATGCGTTGCCCGAATTAGAACCTCAACAAAGGCGATCGCCGAGCGCATAGAAAAACCACTCGCATCCGTGTTGCGAGTGGTTCGTGGTGCTTTAATTCGACAGCGAGGTTTAGCCTCGGTTGAAGTTGATCGCTGCAGCGTTGTTGCCAGCAACTTTGAAGCTGAAAGCGTTGTTGTTGCTAATCGTCATTGTTCCACCAAGCTGCTGACTGTCATTGCTGCGGTTCAGTGTGAGTGAACCGTTGCCGACAGTGTAGCTTCCAGCGAAGCTGCTCTGCGAACCAGTCTTGTTTGTAGCAATCCAGTTGAAGTTTCCGTCAGCCTGCAGTGACAGTCGAACGGTTGCTCCGTTGCCAAGTGTTGCCGTCCAGTTACCGACGTGTGCTGGTGTCTGAACCTGCTGTTGCTGTGGTGCAGGCGTTGCTGCTGGAGGAGCGAATCCGCCGAGAGCTTGCAGAGCTGACATCTGAGCGTTCACAGGTGCCTGAGTTTGTGGCTGCGGCTGTGGTGCCTGAGCAACCGGCTGTTGTGGTGCAACCTGCTGCTGAGGAGCAACGGTTCGCTGTTGAGCAACCTGCTGAACAGGTCGAATAGAAACTGTCTGTGGCTGTGGAGCCTGCTGAGCAAACTGCTGTTGAACGGGCTGACTCTGAATCACTTGCTGTGGCTGAGCGTAAGAGTAGTTCGGAGTTGCGTAGTGAGTTGGAGCAGAGTAGCTGCTGTAGCTCGGTGTTCGATAGCTGCTGTACCCACCATAAGATGATGATGAATATCCGCCGGAAAAGCCGCGTGAGTAGCCACCGCCTCCGCCGCCTTTGCAGGCCTGAGCCTGAGAAGCACCAGCGATAGAAGTCAAAGTTACAACAGCAGCGAGCAGTGTGTTTCGTGAGATGGCCATGATTCAGTTCCTTTATGTTTCGGTGAGGTTTTGAGTTGTTTGTTTCGGGTACATCTACCTCAGCGAGATCCCGTCAGATTTGTTACAGTGCTGCACAGAGAAATTTCTCATTTCGCTGGACGCGGCGGTTTTAGCTGCAAAAACACTGACAATATCGCTTCCCGAATATTTGGCTGATTCGGTAATTCACCCAACCCCCCGGACTCAAGCGTGCCGACAACACTCACAGAACCACAACTCGGGGCACTCCTGCAACGCATCGCCACCGAACAGGCGGAATGGTCGCAGGCAACGTTCGGCAGCGACCAGCAACGCGGGCCCACGGGCGCCTTACTGCATCTGGAAAAGGAAGCACGGGAAGCGTTGGAGGCACCTGACGATGTGACCGAATTCGCCGATTGTCTGCTGCTGATTCTGGATGCCTCTCGCCGCGCAGGTTTCGACACGGCTTATCTGTTGGAAGAGACCTATGCCAAACTGCAGATCTGCAAACAACGAAAATGGCCAAAACCGGACGGCGACAGTCCCGTGGAACACATTAAAGACTAATCGGTTTGGTCGGGGGTGGCACTGCTTTCCGAATCGCTGCAGCCACCCGTTCTGCCAGCTTGAGGTAACCATCCGACGTATAGTGCACATCTCCGGGCTTTGTGAAGAGGTCCGGCGCGAATGTCCGTGTCAGTTGATTCAGATCATTGATTTGCACACCATGCCTCTTCATCACCCGGGCAGCAACTTCGTTGTACTTTAGGTCGTCGTCGATTTTTCGTCCCGCTTCGCCTTCCGGAACAACGGTCGTATTTGCCCAGATCAGGACCGCGCCAGTTTGTTTCAATCGGGCGACCAGTTGTTCGAGGTTACTTTCATACTGCTTCAGTGATGTCGTCAGCGTGCCGCGAACTTTGTCACGGCGGCCCTGAACCTTCGATTCCGGGTGCCGATAGCACAGATCCCACAGTCCCCAATTGAAGTGAATCACATCCCACTGCGTATCGCCCAGCCAGCCGTCGAGTTTTTTGACCCCGGTGCCCGTATGCTGAGCGTATCCCTTGTTGTGTACAACACGCGCTTCGTCCTGCATCATCTTCACAACGTGTGTCGTGTAGCCTACAGAGATTGAGTCGCCGATGATCAGTACGTTCGGTTGGTCAGCGAAAACTGCGGTACTGCTAACGAAGGCAAGGAACAGTGTCAGGATGTTTCTCATCTGTTTTTGATCTCGAATGAGTTTGATGATGCAGGTGTCGTGGCAACCGGGGCGGTTACTTCAATTTACTGACGTAGTCTTCACGAATCTTATGAAGCTGCTGCCAGATGTCGGCTTCAGCGGCTTGCGGTGACACGCAGGCAAATAAGTAGCTGTGCTGATCGTTTTTCCAGGTTTGAATTTCGACATTCAGCTTCTGCTGCTGCTGTGTGGCGAATGGTTCAATCCAATCCAGCACACCGGCGTATTGGACAGACGTCTCAGCAGATTCGTCGCTCGGTTTCTTAGGCTGTAGTTTGAAAGTGAATTTCGATGTATCGAGATCCGCTATCTTTTTGCCCGCCACGGCGCTGCAAAGTCCGCGGTAGTATTTCAGAAACTCGGCAGTGACGGTTTTCTGCGTTAGATCTGAGTTTGCGTCGAGTTCAAAAGCGAACGCATAGCAGAAGAACGTATCGGAATTTGCCTTCATCATTCCCGGCGCAAAACGAATATGTTCGACACCCGCCCACTTCATGTCGCGAGCAAACCCCGGTGGCAACTTAATCGTTTCGCCGCCCCAGCCGACCGGAGCAGCCAGCGCAAAACGGGTCGGCTCATCGGCATTAGCTGACAACGACAGCATCAGCAATGTCACAGATAGAAGTCGCAGCATAAAGAGCCTCTTTCGAGCTATCGGCTGGTGGTTTGTGCGAATCATTGTGGCGACCACAGTCACAAAGAAACAGTCGCTGAGGCTTTTTTCGCAGACGAAACAACGCTCTAATTGTCTGCGGCGTTGTGTCCGGGACCCTGCGGTTTCAGTCTTTTGTGTTGAGGAGACGAAGAATGAAAAACATGATTTTGCCGCTCCTCCGATCGCTGTCTCTGTCGTGCTTCGTTCTGCTTTCGATCGGACAGACGCTGTTGCTTGCGGATGAAGAACTGAAGGTCGCAACATTCGAAGTCGATGCGTCGCCTCCCATCGGCAGCCCGCTGGCCTACGACCCTACTAAAGAAATCACCGAACCACTGTCCTGCCGCGGTATTGTGTTCGTACCTGGCGACGGCAAGCCGATCGTTTTGTGCACTGTCGACTGGCTGGGAATCGCCAACGCCGCCCATCAGGAATTTCGCGAACGCCTGGCTGTGGCGGCCGGCACAACGGTCGATCGTGTGAGTGTTCACACGCTGCATCAGCACGATGCGCCACGATGCGACTTTTCCGCGGAAGCCGTGCTGGCGGAATTCGGATACGCGGGGCAAAGCTACGACGAACGTTTTTGCCGAACAATATTCACTCGAGCGGCCGACGCGGTGAACGCTTCTTTGGAAGGCGCTAGAGTGGTCACTGAAATGGGCTTCAGCGCTGCAGATGTTCGCGAAGTTGCTTCGAATCGCCGACTGCTGGGTGAAGATGGCAAGGTCAAACACACGCGTTACACGGCCTGCCGCGATCCGAGGATCCGTGCGCTGCCCGTGGGCACGATTGATCCAAAACTGCGAATGGTGGCCTTTCGTTCCAATGACGAAGTGGTGGCGACGCTCACGTTTTATGCCACGCATCCTCAGAGCTTTTATCGCACGGGTCAGGCCAATCCCGATTTCCCCGGGATGGCTCGCAATCAACTTCAGCAACAACTTGGCAGCCCCGTGATTCATTTCAACGGCGCTGGCGGAAACATCGGAGCTGGCAAATGGAACGATGGCAGCCATGAAAACCGTGCAGTATTGGCGGCCAGGGTTCTGAAGGGAATGACGGACGCTCAACAGGCCCTGTCTTTCGATTCGATCAAGTCGCTGCAATTCAAGTGGAAGTCTGAAGCCGTCGCGCT
>CAYZYB010000290.1:0-6463 GCA_964481505.1 uncultured Planctomycetaceae bacterium
GATACGAATCTCGCTGGTACGACTGTGGGTTCTTCGCTTCCCATTCACGAATTTCCTTTTCGTCGACGTAGACGGCATCCGCTTCTGCGTCCACCCAGCCATTGAATTTCGGCAGTCTCTCTTCGTTGTTATAAGCACTGATGCCGGTGTCCAGTCGGTAGTCCCAGTCGTGAACTCCGCAGATCAAGTCTTCTCCGCGAACAAATCCATCAGAAAGCAGGGCACCGCGGTGCAGGCAGCGGCCATAAAGCACCGACACCGTATTGTCTGTGCGAGTCACTACCAGGTCGACGTTGGCGACGAGTGCGTAAGTCGGTTTGCGGTCTTCGAGCGTTCGCCAATCACAGACCTTTACGACCGTGGATGGCATGGTGGAATCGTTCACGAGATCTTTCCCTGAATGGCAGTGACGAAAAAAAACGCCTGGTATCTGCGAGTTGCCGATTTTCAGCGGGTGTAATGAACGAATTCGTAGGCGCCACGATCTTCACGGGTCATGACGTTCCAATCGGATTCGGCGAACTCCGGAAACCACGTATCGCCATCGAAGTCGCCTTTGATGTAACTCAGCAACATTTCATCAGCACGGTCAATCGCCTGCGAATAGACGGACGCTCCGCCGGCAACAAAAATCTGTTTGCCATGCGTTTGAGCTTTCTCAAGAGCTGCGTCCAGGCTTTGCATGGCAGTCGCGTTTTCAAACGGTCCGCTTCCGCGCGTGATCACATAACAATGTGCGGAAGTCAGAGTCGGCCCAAAGATTTCAAATGACTTGCGCCCGATAATCACTATCTGTCCGCGAGTTGTGTCGAGAAAGTGCTGATATTCATCAGGCACTTCCCACGGCATGCCGTTGCCGCTCCCGATCACTCGCGTGGTCGACATCGCGGATATCAGCTTAATGGAGTTGTAATCTGTTTTATGTGACATTCGGTGTGTCAGAGTTTAGGCGATGAACTTCCGTCTCGGCAAGTTCCGGCACGTCAGTCGCCGTCAACACCGGTCGATTTGTGTACCGGTTGACTCCCAGGATCGCCGTGATTCCGTAAAGCACCATGCTCAGCAGAACGGTAACAAAAGAGACTCACGTAATCAGGTCCGCCTGGAGCCTGTGAAATTCATCGACGACAATCAGACCGACAAGGACGATGCCTTGATGTCTCACGAATGCCATCACGCGGCGGTAGCGCTGGAATCGCTGGCCGGCTGGGATCCCACCGCAGAAATTTTACCCAACAGCAGTCCATACGCGGCATGAGCCATAAAGGCAGCGACGATGGCTTTCGGGCCTTCACCGGTTGCTGTCAGAAACATTCCCTTGCCCATCATTGGCATCGTGACGGTCATCGCGACAAGCCACATGCCGATTCCTGTCAGCAGTCCTTTGACGAATGACGGTCCGGGAAGAAACTTCGCCAGCACGTTGCCAAAGATCAGAGGAGTGATCACCACGCCGATTACGACGTGAACCGCCATGCCCAGCCACCATGAACCGCCAAGTTGCGCCCCAAGTTCTGCGCCGATGTCCATCGGTGCTCCAACAAGCTTTGGCCGAACAAAGTACATCATGAACGTCATCACACCTGTGCCGACAAGCCCGCCGAGAAAGTACCGTTTCATTATTCCGTCTCCTGTGTATGAGATTTGTTTCCGCACTACCGTCGAACAGATTGGGCACTCCTTACATCGCCCGTCCCGGATTTTCGACTTTTGGGCGATTCCGTTGTTCAAAGTGTTTATTTCGGGGGGTAGGCACCGGCTTTGACAGGGCCGCTGCGAAGAATGTGCCGCGTTGGGAATCATGAATCAGTCTGATTTGCATTGATTACCGGACGGTTCAGGCGTTTCCACAGAATTCGATCGACCAGACGCGACGGAAGCTTTGAGAGTAGCCAGGCTCGCCATCTGTGGCTATGGACGATGTAGGCTGTTTTGGGCCGGCGCGATTTGATGATGGTGTCGATGAGGCGCGAAATGATTTCGGCGGGCAGAGCGTCTCGCTCGGCTTCGCGCATGATTTGGTCGGTGTTGGCGATCATGGTGCCGTAGATCGAATTCAAAAATCGGTCCATTGCGCCGACGTTTTTGTCCCACAGCTTTGACTGGATCGGGCCGGGCTGAATAGAAATGACGTCGATGCCATGGCCGTACAATTCACGACGGTAGACTTCGCCCAGACTTTCGTGAGCGTGTTTTGAAACGCAGTACGCGCCGTTCATGGGGGTGTTCAGAATTCCGGAAATCGACGTGATGTTGATAATGCGACCGGGCGGTCCGGAGCGGTCCGGCTGATCGACCGTGGGAACGCCGAGGTGCGGCAGGAACGCGTTTGTGACGTTGCGAGTGCCAATGACGTTGACTTCGATTTGCTGCCGGAAGCGGTCTTCTTCCAGCAACTGCATTGGTCCGCCCTGAGCGATGCCGGCGTTGTTGATGAGCGCGGTGAGGCGTCGGTTGCCAAGGTGTGCGGCGACAGCTTCCGCGGCGACGGTGATTGCCGCACGATCAATAACGTCGAAAACGAGGCCCCGGAAGTTGTCAGGGTATTCGGCTTCGAGTTCTTTCTTTGCCGATTCTGATCGCACGCTGCCAAAGACGAAATAGCCGTTCCGACTGAGGTATCTCACGACGTCTCGACCGATGCCGCTGCTGACTCCCGTGATGACAACTGTTGGCTGCATGTGACTGGTTCCGTGGACTTGCGATTCGACGACGTCGCTGCGTTGGTTACATCCCGCGGTTGATGAGGCCGATGTAGGAGTCTTCATCGGCGGCAATGAATTGTGCGTAAGGGCCTTCGATGACGTCGTCGGGTGAACTTCCCTGGGTCACTTCGAGAATGACGACTCGGTCTGTAATCGCTGGCATCGGCGTGCGGACTTCCGTGCGGTCGATGGTGAAAACGTTGGCTGCCGGTTCGCTGGCGAAGTGCAGATTGACTGAGGAATCAGCCAGCAGTTCTCGAATGTGGGTGACTTCTTCGTGCAGCGGTTTCGTTGACGAATAGTGATGCACCAGCCACTGCGCAGCCGAATCGAAGGTCTGCGTTTTCGTGTCCAGCAGTTCGGGCCCGTCGGCGCGTTGGTTGAGTACGAATGAGAAATCTCGTACGGCCGCCATTCGCAGCAGGCTGGTGACCTGGAAGAAACGGTTCGACAGCATGTCGAGGAACCGTTCGCTGTTGGGATAGTTCACGACCAGCAGCATCTGGCGAGAAAACTCCGGGGGCCCCAGCAGCGTGCGGGTGACCTTCCCTTTGAATAGCACTTTGCCGCCGACACCAAACACGCTTCGCGCGGCGATGAGATTGTAAAGGTTGTACAGCCATAAGGCTCGAGTGTTGAACCAGTTGATGGCGAACAGCGGCGTACTCTCGGCGACTGACGACGCGACCGGGTCGAGCAGGATTTTGGTTCCGCTGGTGATCTGGCGTTCCATGACGTGGTCTGTTTTGAATGCCGCGGATTTCTCAAAAATCCAACGCAGGAGATTGTGGCTGTTTGAGAACTGTAGGGCCGGTTCCTACCGGCCGAAACCGTGGAAAACGGCCGGTAGGCACCGGCCCTACGAAACTGCTTAGTTGGGTTCGGTCGGGGGCGTTGCAGTTTGGGGAATTCCACGATGATCCGTTACGGTGACACGTTGGCCGGAGAAAGCGGCGTTGCCGGTGACGTCGTCGATGACCTGGTCGTCCGTCAGGTCGTTGATACTTGCGCCGGCGTTAATTCGCGCAATATCCATGTTGATGCCTGTGCGATCGTGGCCGTAGCCGTGCGGGATACTGACCACGCCCGGCATGACAGAATCCGATCGTTCCAGTGGAAGTGTGATGGTGCCGACTCGCGATGAAACGGTGACTGTTGTTCCGTCTTCAAGCTGCATTGCATCGGCGTCGGTGGGGTTCATCATCAGCGTACACAGTTCCTTACCTTTGGTCAGACGTTCGCTGTTATGCATCCACGAATTGCAGCTGCGTAGATGTCGGCGACCGATCAACGCGAACGAATTATCGTCCGCACTCATTGAGGATAGAGCGTCGCGTTTGATGCGTCGAAACTGTTCGACGAACACGGACGGCGCGAGGTTGATGCGGCCGCTGGGCATTCGCAGGCAGTGCGGCAGCTTCGGTTGGAGTGGTCCGAAATCGATGCCATGCGGGTTCTGTTTCAGTCGCTTGAGTGTCAGTCCCGATCGCCAGCGCCGCGGGGAACTCCATGCGCCGTATGGGCCGAGTTTCAAACCGAGGTCTGTAATGCCCTGCGGTCCGAGCCATCGCATCAGCCGATTGGTGACACGTGCTTTCCATGCGCGTTTTGGCGTGATGCGGCGAGCCAGTTCGCTCAGGATACGCCAGTCGGGCAGGGCATTGGCGGCGGGCGGAATCGTGACGGGTGAGAACTTTGCCGTGTTGCGAACGGCCAACGCGTGGAAGGCAAGGTCGTAGTGATCGGTTTCCAAGCCCGATGTCGGCGGCAGGATGAAGTCGGCGTGCCGTGTGGTTTCGTTCAGATAGATGTCCACGGACACCATCAGATCGAGCTTCTCCAGGCCGCGGTCGACCTGTGTGCCATTCGGCGTCGACAATACGGGATTTCCGCAAACCGTAAACAGCGCGCGGGTGCGGTTTCTGTCAGAAGTCAGAATGTCTTCAGCCAGCGCGGCGACGGGAAGTTGTCCGTCAAATTCAGGCAGTTTACGCACACGCGATGTCCAGCGACCAACGTTTTGCAGCGTGCTTTCACGCCCCACCACGCTGACGGCGGGGGTGGCGAACATGGCTCCGCCCGCTCGATCGAAATTGCCCGTGACGATGTTGATCGCGTTCAGCAACCACTGACACAGGCCGCCGTGTGCTTGCGTCGACAGGCCCAGCCGGCCGTAAATGACGGCGGACTTCGCAGTGGCAAAGTTGCGAGCCAGCTCGCGGATCGTGTTTGCGGGCAGTCCCGTTCGTTCGGCAGCGACATCCGGCGAAATGTCTTCCACCAGTTTGCGAAGTTGGTGTCGTTCGTTGCACAGTCTGACCAGACGTCCGCGATCGTCGAGCTCTTCGTCGAAGATGACGTGCAGCAGTGCGGCCAGCAGCCAGACATCTTCGCCGGGACGAATGAAGTGATGTTCGTCGACGACGCGTGCCGTTTCGGTGTGTCGCGGGTCGATCAGTACCACGCTTCCACCTCGATCACGCACGGCTTTGATGCGGTCGGTAATGCCAGGAGCGGTCATGATGCTGCCGTTCGACGCGACCGGGTTCGCGCCGAGAATCAACATGTGGTCAGTGCGGTCGACATCGGGTATCGGCAGCAGCATCGAATGGCCGAACATAAAGCTCGCGGCGAAATGATGCGGCAGCTGGTCGACGCTGGTTGCCGAAAACAATTGCGGGCGTCCAATTGCTTTTGTCAGGCTGCGGCTGAACAGCAGTGTTCCGTAGTTGTGAACCGTCGGGTTGCCGAGATACACAGCGAAACTTTCGCTCCCGTGTTCGTCACGAATGGCGCTTGTTCGTGCGGCGATTTCGTCGAACGCGGCGGTCCAGGAGACTTCTTCCCAGCCTCCGCTGCTTGTTTTGCGCAGCGGTTGCCTGAGGCGATTTGGATCCTGATGAATGTCCTGCAGCGCGACACCTTTGGGGCACAGGTGTCCGTGGCTGAGCGGATCGTTGGCGTCGCCGCGGATGGAAACGACCTGCTGCCCGTTCGTTTCGATCTGCAAACCACAAATTGCTTCGCACAAATTGCAGGCTCGGTAGTGTGTGCTCATGGGTTCGCTCACGTTCCGTGGTCGCCGGATTTGGGAACGTAACCGGGTTGCGTGAGCTTAAGAATGCTGCTGATTTTCTCAGGCATCCTGCCTTCCATCCATGTCACCAGGCGATTGAACCAGTTCAATTTCTGTCGAAGAATCTGCAGACACCGCCGAAACCAGGGGCTCGAACAGATCAGCAACACAGAACCACTCGCCAGCATCAATGTACCGCCCGGGATCGGCGTGACCATCGAAATGGTTCCGACCAGCAACAACAGCGATCCGACGATGATGGCGATCGATTTTTTCACGCCTGAGTGCTCCCGATGGTGGCGGCTGGTTTTGTCGTGACGTAGAACAGACCGACGATCAGGAGGCTCATGGCGAGCGAGATATAACACATGGGAATGCTGCCGACTCGGGGGCAAACGTTGCCTTTGACGAGTTCCAGAACCGTGCCCACGAGGGCGAGGCCTCCGGCGATGGTGATGCCCGTGTAGAACGCTTTGCTGAGCCACGCGAGTTTCGGAAGGCCGATGAGCGCGGCGATCATGAAAAAGTATCCGGCGAATGCGACATAGCATGCGGGAACCGAACCGACGACCGGGCAGGCTTCGCCCGTGGACCATTGCAGCCACGCCAGCCGCCCGCTGCCGTACGTGCCGAACGCAACAAGTGCGAAGAGAACCAGTCGGAGCATGTTCATAGGTTGAGT
>CAYZYB010000291.1:0-6446 GCA_964481505.1 uncultured Planctomycetaceae bacterium
CTACTACATTAAGGAATTCGAAGATGAAACCAATCTGCGAGCTCACCTGTTGGTGGATGTCAGTGGCAGCATGGGGTATTCCGGCAGCACGCTAAGCAAGTTCGAATACGCTCGAATTCTGACTGCTGCATTGTCCTGGTTGCTGCTTTCACAGCGGGATTCGGTGGGGCTGATCACTTTTGATTCGCAGGTTCGCGAGCAGCTGAAATCATCCAGCAACCGAGATGCATACCGCCAGATTATCCACATTTTGGAGCAGGCCAAACCAGGCAAAGACACCAGCCTTGCGGCCATTATTGAATCCACATTGTCGACAATCAAACGCCGTAGCCTGCTGCTGCTGATCAGTGACTGCTTCGATTCGTTGGAAGCCCTGCAGGCTGCGTTGCAGCGATGCCGTCATGCGAAACACGAAGTCATTATTTTTCGGATAGCGGCTCCGGAAGAAATCGATTTTCCATTCGAACGGCCGACTCAGTTTCACAACCTCGAAGACGTTGATCATCGCCTGCTGGTCGATCCAGTTCGTCTGCGAAAAGAGTACCTGCAGCAATACGAAGAATTCTCAACCGGCCTGGAAAAATTGTGCGGCACGATGGGCATTAGCTACACGGTGCTGAAAACGACTGACTCGATTCAAGCCGTTGTTGGTTCATGGTTGGCACAAAGAATGGCCGCACAGGCTGCGCGGCGCTAGATTGCTCTGCGCTTCAATGATTTTCGACGTTCCACACATTCGCCGCGATGCAGTGCTGCTGGCCATGAGCACTATTTTTGAGCCATCCGGATCATGGCCTGCCGTATCGCTTTGCCGCGCGAAAGATTCACGGTAGTTTGTGTGCCCCGAACGTTAATTCAGAATTTCCAGGGAGACCACCGTGAAATCATTCGCTTTCACTGCATTATTGCTTTTGTTGACCGCTTTTGGTCAGGCCGCTGAACCAATCAAGGCGTTAATCGTCGAAGGACAGAATAACCATAAGGTTTGGCCGACCACCACAAAGATGATGAAGCTGTATCTCGAACAGACGAATTTGTTCACTGTTGATGTGGCAACGGCGGCCCCCAAAGGGACGGACCCCAACTTCAAACCGGACTTCAGTAAGTACGATGTTGTCGTGAACAATTTCGGACACGGTGCGGCCGCCTGGCCAAAGGAAACTCAGCAGGCGTTCGAAAAATTTGTTGGTGATGGTGGCGGACACGTCGTCATTCATGCGGCCGACAATGCGTTTCCGGAATGGCCGGCCTATAACGAAATGATTGGCCTTGGAGGCTGGGGCGGTCGCAGTGAGAAAAGTGGTCCCTATGTCTACCTGAATGATAAAGGCGACCTGGTTCGCGACACCTCAAAAGGAAAGGGCGGCAACCATGGCAAGCAGTGGGAATTCCCTGTTGTTGTCCGGGATAGCGAGCATCCGATCACAAAAGGCATGCCCGTCGAGTGGTTACATACCAAGGACGAACTCTACGATCAATTGCGCGGACCAGCTCAGAATATGGAGATCCTCGCGACGGCGGAATCTCAGGTGACGAATCGTCACGAACCGATGATTTTCACAGTGAAGTATGGCAAAGGCCGCGTCTTTCACACTCCGATGGGGCACGCAGAATACTCGATGGAATGTGTGGGTTTCATCACGACGCTGCAGCGTGGAACGGAATGGGCGGCAACTGGAAACGTGACGGTGGAAATCCCGGACGATTTCCCAAAACACGATAAGACCAGCAGTCGCAAATGGACGGCTGCTACAGATTGGAAGCCGCTGTTCAATGGGAAGAATCTCGACAACTGGAAGGTGACAGACTTCGGTGGTCAAGGTGAAGTGAAGGTGCAAAACGATTCCATTGTTATTACTCAGGGCGTTGATCTTTCCGGCATCACGTCAACTCGAAAAGATCTTCCTAAGGTGGATTACGAAATCGAATTCGAAGCACAACGTGCACAAGGCAGCGACTTCTTTATTGGTCTCACATTTCCTGTGGGCGAAAGTTTTTGCAGTCTCATTTGCGGTGGATGGGGAGGAGGCATTTTTGGTCTCTCCAGCCTTGATGGAATGGACGCTTCGGAGAACGAAACGACGGGATACACGAACTTCACGAACGGGCAGTGGTATAAAACTCGAGTGCGCGTCACGTCAGAAAAAATCGAAGCGTGGTTGGACAAAACACAAATCGTTGATGTCGAAACGGAAGATCGTCAAGTCGGAGTTCGCTTCGAAATGGAAATGTCCACGCCAGTGGGATTTGCGACTTATCAGTCCACCGCTCACATTCGGAATGCTCGAATCCGGACTGTTGCGACTTCCGCAAAAGTCGCCAAAGGGAGTGTCGAAAAAGCAACGAATTAGCATCGCACGTTGCCTTCGTGCAACACGGTTTGGCGGCGGTACATCGACTTTGGTTGGCTGGGCTCGTCATGAGGAATGCCGCATCGCCAAAAGACCAGCAAAAAGCGGCGTTTTGTCTGGTGGTCCCGAGATTTTGGGGATTCCCGGGACATGGCCAGCGTTCTGGCATAGTGGTTGCGTTTCAGTGCCTTTCAACCTTGCACTGGAACCTGATTGTCACGTTGTGACCCACTCTTGTCGGACCAAGATCTGTGAAACTCGCCTACCTCGTTGAAGTGACCGCGCTCGTTTCTGCTCACAGTCGACTGCTCATAGAGCAACCGGAAGAGCTTTCGAACGCGCTGCTTGGTGACTACTACATTCATTCACGAAACCGTTTCAATCGGTGGATGCGAGATCTTAATGACCTTGAGAATGGAGTTGCCATTCGCGACCCACTGCATCTGTTTGGTCTAAGTCCTCGTTTCCCGCCTTCGATGTCGATCACCGAACAGATTTTGATTAACGATTTGTTGAATCGAGTCTGGACAGTCATTCTTGTTGCCTGTGATCGCTACCGCGAAGACGTTCGAATCGAACCACTCGCACACAATGTCTTTCGCAGTCATATGACTGTGCGACACAAAGCTCTGAGTGTTTGCATGAACGATCCGGAATTGAAGCCGGAACAGATTCTGCACATCAACAAGCTGCGCACATCATCGGAACGCTGGGCGGATCTTCTCAACTGTGGTCTGATGGCAGAATTCGACCTGTGGGATTACGCATTCGACGAAACTCGAGCGCGAGAATTTCATCAGGACCGATTTCACAATGAGCAACTGGGAGCTCAGGATTCGCGAGCATGGTCGCTGATTCTGGCCGGTCTTCGACACAGTTTCCCGGACATGGACAGCCTGGCAGCACCTGTGCATGACGATGATCGCATGATTGTGCGAGCGACGATCGATTGTTTCCCCGGGGATACGCAGAGTATGGCAGTCTGGTCGCTGCCGACAGTTCAAAAATCGCACCAGGCCTGATTGGGTTAGCATGGGAGTGAAGGGAGTCTTATTCGGACTCTCGTACCTGACAACCATGCACGGTTTCGGTCGAAAAAGTCGACCGCCCCTCTGCGCAGAACGCTGCCGATTCCTTTACACTGTGCCAGCCATTCTCTTGCTCACACAGTTTCCATCGGATGCGTTGATGCAGCCCGCAAATATCGAAGTCCCCACTCTTCGCCGTCATCTGGTACCGTTTGATCCCAAACGCGTGCCTCATTTATTTGCCGACGTGCTGATCATTGGTGGCGGCATCGCGGGCACGCGAGCGGCTCTCGAAATCGATCCTTCGCTGCGAACGATCGTGGTGACCAAGGACCGCATGTCGCATTCCAATAGCGCCTGGGCTCAGGGCGGTATCGCGGGAGTGCTCGATCCTCTGGATGATTTTGCCAATCACGTTGCAGACACCATGGCTGCCGGCAAAGGGATGTGCGATAAGGAAATCGTGGAATTCGTGATCCGCGAAGCTCCGGCGCGAATTCGCGACTTGATTCAATACGGTGCTGCGTTCGACAGGATCGAAGGGGAAATCGCTCTAACGCTGGAAGGGGGACACAGTCATCCCCGAGTTGCTCATGCATTGGGTGATGCCACCGGCAAGGAAGTGATGCGAGCGATTCACGAGGCGGCGTATGGCGCCGACAACGTCGATATCTGGCAGCAGACGTTCACGATTGATCTGTTAACGAGAGACGGCATCTGCTGCGGAGCGTTGGTTTGGAATCCGAATCACGGGCGTACATTTGTTTGGGCCAAGCAAACTATTTTGTGTACTGGCGGCGCCGGAGCCATGTATCGCGAGACAACGAATCCCTCTGTCGCAACCGCCGATGGTCACGCACTTGCATTCCGTGCCGGGTGCGAAGTACGCGATATGGAGTTCATGCAGTTTCATCCGACAGTGCTGTACATTGCCGGAAGTTCGCGACATCTGATTTCTGAAGCGGTCCGCGGCGAAGGTGCTCACCTTGTCGACTGCACGGGGTACCGCTTTATGGGTGACTACAACCCCCAGATGATGGAACTCGCTCCGCGCGATGTTGTCAGTCAGGCGATTACTCAGCAGATGGCCAGGACTTCTCACCCCTGTGTGTATCTGGATTTGTCGCACATCGAAGACGAAAAAATTCGCAGACGCTTTCCGCACATCGGAAAAGTGTGCAGTGAATTTGGCCTCGACATCACCAAAGATCGTGTGCCGGTGCGACCGGGAGCTCACTATATGATCGGTGGCATCACGACAGATACGGAAGGGCGGACATCACTGCCTGGATTGTGGGCAGCTGGCGAAGTGACATCGACCGGACTGCACGGCGCAAATCGTCTGGCCAGTAATAGCCTTCTCGAAGGTGTCGTTTACGGTCTGCGATGCGGACAGAACGCGAGCAACGCGGCACTTGATCAACCCGACAATTTCACGGCGCCACCTCTTGTTTCAATGCCGGGAATTCCGCACGATGGCGACGAAGCCTTAGACCTAGCGGATATTCGGAATTCCCTGAGAAGTCTGATGTGGCGAAATGTTGGCATCAGCCGCAATGAAGAAGCACTCCAGGCCGCTCGACAGCAACTGGATTTCTGGGCGAACTACGTTTGTCGGCGTGACCTGATGGAACCCGCTGGCTGGGAACTTCAAAACATGATGCTGGTGGGGCGCGTCATGGCGGCTGCCGCTCTGGTTCGAAAGGAAAGCCGTGGAGTTCACCTTCGCAGTGATTTTCCGGAGACCGATGAAGCGGCGGCGAAGCACATATCGATCACAGCAGCAGACGTGTAGTTTTTTCGTCGCGGAAGTCGTTCAGTCCATCGCGGCGATTGCTTCAATCACGGCTTGTTGAGGGATCCGTTCCTGTTCCAGTTGTAGCTTCGAATCATTGCAAAAGTGGAACGCCTCTTCTTCACTGGCGGTTAACAAAGCAGGTAGTGACTGCCGCTTGTAGTTTTTCTTTGGTGGCTGCATGAGCTCTCGGAACTCTCGAAGCGTCTCAATGTTCATCAACATGCTGCGGGCGTCGCCGATAAATTGGCGCAACTGTGAAAGGATTCCAAATCCGTAGACGTCCAGATCTCCCCAATAGATCACCTGGTTGTTTTGCGCGAATTTGACGGCCCGCAGGTTAGCGACAGCCCTGCCCTGCCCAAAAATCACGATCGAATTCGGGACCTTCGGAAATGTTCGCAGATTGGTGAGATTTTCCACAACAAAAATTCGCACGTCCTTCAATTCAACGCTGTTTATATGAGTGATTGGAAGTGCAGCTTCCGCGCAAGGCAGTCCAAACTGTTGCTGCAGTTTCTCATCAAGGCAACGCAGGGTGATTAGCGGCTCCCAGTCTCTCAGTCCGTACCGCCTGAAGAAATCTGTTTCGTCGGCTCGAATCGCATGTGCATCCAAAATTCCTTTTGTATCGAACCACTGCTGCAGAATATTGCGGTTCTGTTCGATGAACTTCCCATGAACCGCCACTGGAATTTCCCGCGCGAAGCAATTCTGTTGCGGGTGATCCTGAAACCATTTTGTTACCAGAATTAAGCTGTCGACGATGTCAGCGGATTTTGCCAACAGCATTGAATTCGAACGAATCCAGGACTCCAACTGTGGAAATGCATCTCGAACTTTTTCGACTGCGACAGAAAGACTGATGAATTCTGTAGTGCGGCCGATCAAGCGAAGAAAGTCTTCCTGAGTTGCGAAGGTAATCCTGGTCGGTACTTCGTTGCGGCCTGTGGCTCGTACGTTTCGTTGTGTCCATTCGACGCTGTATCCGAAACCAAGAACTTCTTTGCTGCCGTCTCTCAGGGCGCGAACGGCTTCCGCATCCTGCGAATAGTCGCCGGACAATGCTTTACTCGACCGAAGATCGTACGGGAAAAATTCGTCACCGTTCAGGTAAGCCCGCACAAACTTCGGATACAGCTTATCCGCTTTGCCCTTGATTTCATCGGGAGTAATCACGAATCAGACTTCGACGCCTTTGTAGGCATTCTGCAGGTTCAATGTTGCGTCGAATTCAGAAAATGCGAATTCAAACTCTGGCTCTGTATGTAC
>CAYZYB010000292.1:0-6426 GCA_964481505.1 uncultured Planctomycetaceae bacterium
CGGCAGCACTCTCTGAATAATTGGTTCGAGTTCCTTGAGATTCAGACGGCGCGCTTCCAGTACTACGTTTTGCAGGTCGGGCCGATTCGGGTCCGCAGAAATCTGCATCTTCAGTGACGGTTCCGATTCGTCAGCCTGCAGCACGGCCATTTCCGTATCTGTGAACGGCACAAGCGGATGATCGGCCGACAACTGATCCAACGTCGCGGCGATCCGCGGGTTTACGCCCTGTTGGCGAGCCGCTGCGATGGAATCCTGTGACTGGACGATCGAAATCGGATTGCCCACGTCAGCAATCATCATCACGGTGGGCATCATGCGACTTTGATCAAGCGTTGAGAATGTGCCGTTGATGTTGGAAATCGTCGTGAACAGTGGCGATGGCTGAGTTCCCGCGGGGCTTTCGGAGAGCAGCCGAACGATGCCATCCTGAATGGTGACGGATACTGGTGTGGTAGAAGTATCAGAGCTGGAATCAGCGTTGCCGAAGATCGCGGCGATCGTATGTTCGATGTTCGTCTGCCCGTCGTGGACTCGCACATTGACGACCGGCTGAACAATAGTGACTTCCGTTCCGCCTCCCATCGACATCGCAATTTTCCACAGCGGTTGCGTCGTTTTCACGGAGGTAGCCGTCAACGCCGGAACAGGATCGATACCTTCTGCGTGCGGAATGGACAGATCTTTTAATCGAACGTCATTGATTTCCACGGGCGCCCACCAATGCGTGGTGGCCGATTTGAATTCGATGGCTTTGCTGAGCTTCGGATGCACGAATCCCATCACCGATTTTTGATGACCGGTCACCGTAAGCAGCGTCGGAAGCAAAACGACTGCCACCAGCAACAAAATGAGCCAGAAGTATCGGCTAAAGAACGAACGCCGCTGCATTTCGCCCTGTGAAGTTTCAGTGGAATCTGCCACGATTCTGTTCCGTTTCGTCGAATTCAGGAAAACAACCGGCCCTGCTGTTTTATCGACTTCTGAAGTTCCAAACCCGGCACGCGGCATCATACAATTCACACCGTCGGCAACCCGGTTGCGCGGTTCTGTAGATCATGCTGGCTACACGATCCGATTGGGAAACGGCGTGAAGAACTGCCGAACGATTCAATCGGTCCGGTTAGGTGGGCTCGGAAAACAGGGGCAATTTCGCCGCTGCCCCAGTCGCTTCGCACGATGGCTGAGTCTTAACCAACAATGTCGTCTGGTTATCCGGGAAATCGTCCACCACAAAACAAGGACTATCGTGGGAGCACACGGGCTGATTCCATTTTGAGCGAATTCTCAAATTGATGTGCATGATTCGAATGGTGTACGCGACCGTATTTGTGCCTTTACTTCGTTTCGATACACGTGCCAAATGCCCGAGATCGCGACAATGGCTGGTGAATTCGCCTTGCCTGCGATAGCGTTCTCTCTGGCAAATGATCTCTACCACGAAACGTGGGCACTCGAAAAGTAAATGACGAACCCTATTCGCACAATCAGCCTTAGCCTTCTCCGATTGTCGGCAACTTTCCGTAGCGGAAGTCGTCCCGACTTTCTGCGAGCAACGCATTTCATTGTCGTAGCTATTCTGCATTTGACGACGACTCAGATCTTTGGTCAAACGAATCCTGAGATCACAAGTCGACTCTTCGACAATGATGTGCTTGCTGACAACGCAAAGAATGTCTGGCAGCAAACTTCCGGGTTGCCACCGCTGAAACGATTCGAAGCTCTTAAGAAATGGGTCCTTCCCAATTCGTCGAACGCTGGGTTTCGTTTTGACGGGTGGTTTGACGAACATTATGACAAACAGACTTCGTTGAATCTGAAATCGCCGGTCATAGAACTTGTCGAGTTGGGTCGGACGCTTAACCGACTGAAGGAACTGCGCGATTCCGCCACCAAAGTCGAACTCAATGGAACATACGATGAACGATGCCAGGCGGCATTTCTCGCCATGATCGAGATTGCAGACGGAAAAACAGCCGCCGCGATACCGCATACCGATGTTCTTGATCGAATCATTCGTGATGAACAACCTGCCCCCGACGCATGGCCGGAATACACGCTGGCAACGCTTGCCGTCGAAACGCCCGAACTGCGTGAATTCGCCTTCGATGCTCTGTATTTCCTGAATGACTGGAAACGTGATCGCTTCCGTTTCAATAGCCGACTCTACTCGCTCAGGAATCGAGTCGACTTCGCACTCAATAGAGCGAAGTTACCGAGTTCCTCCGCATGGAACACATCCACCAGGCCGCCCAGGAACTGGTTCCAAACGACAGCTGTTGGCGCTCAGGAACTTAGCATGAATCTGCCTGAGTCCTTCATCGCTTTCGACAACGATCAGCTTCAGACCTGGTCGAGTTGCGGGAGTGATGTTGTGTTCTACCAGAGTCCGCTGACTGGCGACTATACAGTGGAGTGTGAAATTCAAACGAGAAGCAAGTCATTACTGTCAGTTGGCGGATATTCGTTCGGATTCACGGGCTGGGGAATCGCACTTCGTGAAGGCAATTCCTGGCGAACCACCGGCAGTAAAAATTTTGATCGGCCGTTCTATAAAGTGCGAGAACAATACGTCACTCGCGCTGAAGTTTCCGGCGGAATGCTAACGGCGTTTCTCAACGGACGAGTCATCCATACTCGCCAACTTGGAGCGGGTGATTCCCCGTGGGCGGCAATTCAAAATTCGCCTGGTCGACGTGGGATTGTCCGAAACATTCGGATCAGCGGAAACCCGGTCATTCCTGATCAAATTTCGATGATTGGCCTCCGCAGCTTTGAAGGAGCGTGGTCCAAACACCTCGACTATGGCGTTAACTGGTACGTCACCAGGCTGGCGCCGATCAGTTCGCTGATTTCAAGGCTGTTTGGAACAACGGTGAAAGAGCAGCCAGACGAGCTTCGGTGTGACAAATGGACAGAGATGGCAGGTGTTGGGGTTGAGTCGTTGCTTTACTACCAACGTCCCATGGTCGAAGACGGCACGATCGAATTCGACTTCTTCTATTCGGAGGATACTCAAGTGCATCCCGCCTTGGGGCAAACGGCTTTCGTCCTGCTTCCCGACGGTGTCAGAATTCACGAAGTCAGCAACGGCAGCGACGAAACCCGTCGATTGCCAGGCTTGAATCTGCAACCGGCCGATTCGTCAGCGCAGCTCACAGCCAAACTTCCATTGAAGTCCGATGGATGGAACCGGATCAAGTTTCAGCTAATGGAGAACACACTCACGTTGTCGCTCAACTCGACGCCCATCTATCGTCATGCCGTCAGTCAGTCGAAAGGCCAAAGGCACTTCGGGCTATTCCATGTCGCGGATGCGACGGGTTGTCGTGTGCGAAATATGACATGGAAAGGCGACTGGCCAAAGTCGGTCCCTTCGATCGAACAGCAACCGTTTGCCACGCCACCGCACGAAATCACGTTGGCGTCCAAAGACTTCGAAGCGATTCTCGATCAGAACTTCGCAACGAATCCGAACACCGGAGCATTCGAATTGGAAAACGGGAAAACCGGAGTCAGCGTGATGGATACTCCCGCGGGGATTCGGGTCGACCTCGGAAGCAGAATCTGGAACGGTTCAAAAATTAATCTTCAGCAACCAATGGTTGGTGACTTTGACGCGATTGTTCAATACAGCAATTTCGAAGGTGCGGAAGTGGACGGCCAGTTTTCGTTCGCCCTTAACGTGATGGATTCGTCAGGATTCGAAGCGGGCATTTCACGCTACTGCACTGACAATCTACACACCATCGGCGGGCGCATGGCTATTCCAGGTGTCGACGGCAAAAAGAAATACCTGAAACGAAACGAATCCTGCGAATCAAAATCAGGCCGACTCAGGCTGATTCGAAGCGGCGCAAAAGTGTTTGCCTTTCACGCGCAAAAGGAATCCGATCACTTCCATCTGGTTTCCACTCTGGCGTTGCCAAACGAGACGAGTGCAGTGCGACTCCGGTTGACGACATCCGCAAAAAAAGGTGGCAGCGGATCAGTTTGCATCAACAGTATGACAGTGTGTGCCGAAGCAAACCGATAACGCCTACGCTCGGATTGGTGAGGCAGTCGGATGACGTCCTGTAAAGCTCTCACGATAGCAACGTTACGATCGTCGCGCAGAAGAAACTCAGAGGTATTTTCGCGTCATGCATGCGGGCTCAGGCCCCTGACAAATAACCGGAACCCACTTCGCAGGCTACAGGTCACGGTTGTCGATGAAAGGCGATCCCTGTGATCTTAGGCACAAGCCACGGGGTGATTGCGAAGGGCATCAGGAAGATTCCGAAAAACGCGCCAATACCAGCCCAGCCAGCAGCAGGCACTTGCTCTTTCATTGGAAGCTGCGGGCCAACGAAATAGAGAACCAGTGCAACAATAGCGGCACCGCACAAAGGCCCAAGGAACCAGAACCACAGACGCCAAAAAATGGGAGTCTGTCGACGAACCCGGCGGACATAGGACATGACGTTTTCGTTCGTGTCCGCCCACTCAAATTCTTTGACCGGAAAACCACTATTGCAGTGAGTGCAGATCGTGCCAGAGGTCTGGGAAAAGGGATTGCACAAACCGACCCAGTCGCTACCGGAAATGACAGTGGATTGCTGGCACTTCTTGTGAATGTAAGCTCGGCCATCTGTGTCGGAGTCGATAGTCAATTGTGGTCCCCATCTGCGAATGTGATTTTAACAGGCAAGCTGGCACGCCAACCGCTGATTGTGATTCAAAGAATCGATGCCAGCGGTGCATCGACCATGAGGAGTTTTACCCAATCCCCATACCGTTGACGCTGCTCGCAGTAGAATCCAGGAAATCCAGGTGAATCAGTTTTGCGAACGGCATTCGAATGAACAGCCCATGGCCCCTGAGTATAGAGTTCGAAGTTGCCTTCACAACTGATGCATCCACCACCGTTAGCGTCGATGACATGCCCGCATGCCGGTATGTTCTTGTTGCCAGTAAAGACTTGACGGCTTGCCGGATCGGATCGAAGGCGAAACTGTTCGCGATCTGAGTTCTACGTGCGGAATTGCTGCCGTCAATCGGCGTCAATCTACATTGAGCCGGTGTCGATGTGGCAATTTCCCATTTCACGATTGACTACGGAAGCCACCGTATGTACGGTATGCTCCGTAGTTACGGTAAATGCCGTAACTTGTTTGTTTCTGACGGCTATGGTGAGAGAATACGTTGGCAAAATTGCGAAATGACGGTCAGCCAAGTGAACTCGAACTCCAGATTCTCGGGCTCCTTTGGGAACATGGCCAGAGCACGGTTCGGGAAATTCTGGAGCAACTGACCGATGGTAAGCAGCGCGGCTATACGGCCGTTCTGTCGGTTGTGCAGTCGATGCAGCGGAAGAAGCTTGTCACGGCCAAACAGGTCCGCGGTGAGCGTGCGTATCGGTACGCTGCGAAGTCCAGTCGGGAATCGATTTTGGGGCCGCTGTTGGGTGGGTTGGTGAGTCGCGTGTTTGGCGGCGACCCCGCTTTGGCGGTTCAGCAATTGCTGGATGCTTCGGAGCTCGACGCCGATACGATCGCGCGCCTTCGAGACGTTGTTTCGAAGGCGGCGGACAGAGCGGAAACGACAGACGATGCGGAGGAACAATCATGAGCCTCGATACCGCTTTGATTTGGTTCGATTCCGCCGCCGATTTTTTGGCGATCGTTCTACTGCACAGTCTGTGGGTGGCGACACTGTCGGCTGTTGGAGTTGTCGTGATTCTGAATCGTCGAACGTCTTTGTCGGCTGATGTTCGCTACGTCATCGTTCTGGCTGCTGTTTTGATCGTCCCAATCGCTTCGATTATTGCGGCAACGGTTCCGGGGGGCATTGGCGAATCTAAAGGGGGCAGCCCGTACAGTGATGCTGCAAACTTTGCCGCGAATGAAACGCAGGAGATGGCTTCGAACTTGAGCATTCCAGCGTCGGCTACAGACGAACAGTCAAGCAGCGTGACTGTTGCGCCGTTGAGTGATTCGTCTACCGATCCGGAATTCAGTTCCCGACGCCTGCTGATCGCTTTGTGGGGAATCGGTGTTGCTGTCATGCTGATACGAATCGTACGTTCGCACCTGGCAGCCGGGCGATTAGTGTTTTCCGCAACTGACTCTACTCCGGAATGGGTCAAAGACCTGTTTGCGCAGTTGAAACAGACGATGGGGCGAGTCGGTCATGTGTCCCTGCGGACTGCCGATGCCGTGACCGTTCCAATGGTCTACGGCTTGCTGCGGCCTGTGGTTTTGCTTCCGCTACGTGTTGCCACGGGACTCTCGGAGGAATCCTTGAAGGTCATTTTGGCGCACGAATTGGCGCATGTGCGGCGAGGTGACTTGTGGTTCAGCCTTGTTGAACGACTGATCGAAGCGTTCTTCTTTTTCCATCCGGCCGTTTGGTGGTTGCTGCGAGTTTTGCAAACAGAACGTGAAG
>CAYZYB010000293.1:0-6422 GCA_964481505.1 uncultured Planctomycetaceae bacterium
GACTGATGTCAGCGACTTTGTAAGGAAGTTTTTCTGTAGCAGCGCTCATAGTTTAGACGTCTTTTTTAATAGGACCGGAAACATAGTGCTCCAGTAAAGCGAGATCAGCCCTGGAGCATCCAATCAGAATGAACCGCAATCGTGCGGAAGATTAACTGAGGTTTGCGGTGGCCATCAAAATCAGCTAAGCCTCAGAATCAATGGAATTTAAGGCGTGGCCCACGAAAAGACAAGAGGATTACTGGCAACAAGGCAGATCAAACAAGCGTCGCAGGCACGAGAATACGGGTTCCCTTTCTCGATACTCAACCGCGTTTCACAGGGGCGACTCAGGCCTGGTGGCTGGAATCTGCAATCAAACGTTGTGTTTCTCGGCATTCCGGCGACCGCGGCCTACAGCTTCGTAAGCCGCTCTTCTTTTTCCGCCTCAACCTGCCGAATGGCCCGTCGAGCCCAGGTGATCATTTGAGGAACCCATTCATTCCCCGGATCCCAGTCGTGGCACCACTTCAAATGCTGGATTGCCTCGCTGAACTGTTTGAGCTCATAGTAAGTCACACCGAGGCCATAGTGAGCCTCGTAAGCCGTGGGAAAGTCTCTGACCGTCTGCTGCAGGAGCTGAATGGCCAAATCCGTCTGCTTGAGATACCGGGCCGCATTGCAGGCCAGCAGCATTTCTTCCAAACGCTCGTCTTCATCTTCAATCGTCGGCGCTTCGATGGGAATCACGCGGCACAATTCCGTCAGCGCAACCTTGTAATCGCGTTCTCGTCCAAGTTGCTGATAGACGTCGCTGAGATCTTTTAGCTCTTCGGCATTCGGATGAAACTGCTGAATGAAGAACTCCACGGGCGCCTGCCCCGCCATGAGACTCAATATGTTCAGTCGAAAGTAACGGTTGGAATGAAACACACTATCCCACATCCTGATGGCTGATTCCTGGTCACCTTTCGTCAGTGCTTCCCGCCCCGCTATGAATGTGACGCGGGGATCGTTTCCTCGAACCAGCAACGCCTGATCAATCAGTGGCTGATTCTCTTTGGACTCACGCACAAAGCCGGTTTCCAGAATACTGAGATAAGCATGCCCCTGCACAGGACAGCCGCCTAGCGATTGACGAGCGAGGTTGTCCGCCATCACCAACATCTTCACACGCTGACCACACGCGCGCTGCAACCAGTCGAGCACTTCATCCTGAGAATCAAATCCACCGTTTCGAGCCGTGTCGCGCACCATGTTGAGCGGCAATGGATTTTCACTGCGACGCTGCAGCATCTCGAACAGCTTCACCAACTGTTCCGCAAGAGCCAGTTGCACGCGATGCTGATCGGGATACACGTCCAAAGATCTTTTTAGATGAACGATACGTTCCTGGTGGTATTTCAATCGAGCCGCCTCTTCCCGCGCGGCAGTTTCTGCTGCGTGGGCCGCTTCTGCTTCGGGCGTGAGCGCCACCGGCTCCATTTCCATCAGAATCGACTCTTCGGTTTCCATATCACCAAATTCGTCCTCTGACTCATAGAGCACCAACGATGTTCGCAGGCTGTCATAGAAGTGTTTTTCACCAGCAATACGGGCGTGCAGTTCCGGCTGCAACTGAATCAATCCCATCAGGCAAAAACCACCAGCTGCAGCCCAGCCGATGCGTGGAAACCACATGCCACGGCTGGCTTCCGTTGTGCCGAAGCCTCGCGAAACCGCCTTTAATCCAACAACCACCAGGACCAGACTGATGACCACGATTCCGGGGACGTACCAGATAAAATCCGTGACCGCATGCAACGTTGCCGCAGCGGCACTGGCCGCCACAGCGACTGCAATCGACCTTCCAGCGTCGGACGTCGACCGCAAATAGCCGTACAACAATCGTCCCATAAACCATAGAAGCGTCAGCACCAGACAACCGACACCAATCAAACCGGTTTCGAGCGCGAGGTTGACGTAACTGCTTTCGGCGTGAGTCAATTCGAAGGTCGCAAAGTCTGCGTAGTCTTCCATGTAAATCGTATAGACATCTCGATGGCTGCCAACTCCTGTCCCAAACCAGGGGAACTGTTGAATCGCCTTCGCATCGGCCGTCCAGATCGCTCGACGAATCCCTTCGGAGTCTACTTCTTCAACGTCGGTCGAAATCAGCTGATCGACTTTCGTCTGAACCTGTTCCTGATCTACGAACGACAACAGTGATAAAAACAGCACGCCTCCCGCAAGCACAATACCAGCCATCGCGCCGCCAAAGTTGAATCCGCGCAACAATCCAATCACCGCCACGACAGCGGCAGCCCCAACGGCAATCATCCCGCCGCGAGACAATGACATAAGGACAGCGAGACCCACTAATGCTATGCAAATCACCAATGCAATAATGGGCAGCGACAAAAAACGCTCCGCCGCGCCGGGCGCCATCGTAAATGTTCGATTCGAATTCGCCTTTGCAGACCGATTCTTCTTTATGCCAGAGCGTTCGGCTGATTTCCGACGTCCGGATTGTTTGCCTGGCGAAACAGTTAGCGCAGGTGCTGAATTCGTCGCGGGTGCGGACATCAGCCGATTGACATCGCGAAACAACCACCACAGCAACGGCCCGATACTCAGAGACAGGAACTGAGCAAAGTGATTTCGATTCGTAAACGCACCCTTTAAGTGTTGTGTCGAATCGGTATACGGATGTTCGTAAAACCAAAAGAACGAGCCATCCGAAGTGTTCCATTGTACAATCGCAAACAGCGTCATCAGCACACCGGAAACCGCAACGCCCTGAATCAGTCGCGTGCAATCCGCAACACTGCGAACTCGCTGAAACAACACAACCAAAATGACGGCATACGCAACAAACATCCACATCGCATGCTGCGTCTCCACCGGTGTAAAGCTCAGAGTTGACCAGTGTTCAGGCGTTCCAGTGGGCTGAGTTTGCGACCACACTGGCAACAGGCGTTCGTATTCGCCCGAAAACTGCGCCATCGTATCTGCTGTTTGTGGCTGAAGCTGATAGAAGACGATTCCCAGCCCGGCGATCAGTGATAGTTCGAACCAGGAAATGAAGTAGCGACTGCCAGTTGCGGTCGCAAACGCCGCCCATAACACTCCCAACAACAATGCACCGGAAATCAGAAACCAATGCCCCCATGCTTCACGACCTCCCATAATGAAAGGCAAAACCAAAACAAGGGCAGCAATCACCAGATCGACGGCAGCGAGCAATGCCTTTGAAAACCGGCCAACTGGCTTCTCTGAGAGTAAAGTTTCAGATAATGACACGACATGACTCCAGTCTGCGATTCCGTCCCGGAGGGACAGCATGTTCTTTTTTATTGGCTGAAGTTCCGACGCGCAACGATCATCAAGCAGCGAAATTTTGAGTATTGCTAAGCTGCCCTTCGCCCCTGCTGGCTCGAAGTCTCCTGGCTCTTCCCGGCTCCAATCATCGAAAGAGTGGCAGCAGCATCTGTGGATTCTTCAGCCGGGACACTAGTCGCGGCAAACGTTGGAATCGAATTCGCTGGCACCGACGTTTCGTCTTCTTCGCCATATCCATATCCGTAGCCGTATCCATAACCGTAACCATCTGCTTCCTGTCCACTGAGGTGATTCACCACGACGCCCAGTAGATTGCAATCAAGATTTCGAAGAGCTTCTGCTGCGCGAATCACCATTCGGCGTCGGTCTTTGTCCGGACGTACGACGAGCACAACACCATCGACCAGTCGGCCAATGATCAACGGATCACTGACCGCCAGTACCGGAGGAGCGTCAACGATGATTTGATCGTATCGCGTTTCTGCCCATGCCAGCAGGTTGGCAAACCGTTCGCTCGACAGCAGTTCGGCGGGATTCAACGGTCGTGGGCCGCTGGAAATAATGTCCAGCCCATCGACAACCGTCGCACGCAGGTTGTCCGCAACTGCCTCGTCAAGCTCTTCATTTGAACGCAGAATGACAGACAATCCTCGATCATCGCGAAGTTCCAGCAGTGTCGATAACCCAGGACGTCGCATGTCGGCGTCGATCACCAGCGTGCGACGACCAGTTTGAGCAAACGCGACCGCCATGTTCGACGAAATTGTTGTCTTACCATCACCGGGTTCTGTGCTCGTTATCACGATACGACTGGTATCGCCCGTAGCAAATTCCAGATTGGTTCGCATGCTGCGGAACGATTCCGCTTCCGAGCTGTTCGGCCGAGCCTGACACATTACGGCATGAAAACCTTCCCCGTCGACCTGCTCCATCGCCGGCACCATGGTCAGAATCTGAGTATTCAAATGCAACTTCAATTCTTCGGGAGCTCGAAAGCGATCGTCCATGATGTCCAGCATCCAAATGATGCCGAGACCAAGTCCGGTGCCAAGAAAGATCGAAAAGAAACCCACCATGACAAGCCGTGGAGAAACAGGCGTGCGCGGAATCTGAGGCTTCGATGCAACCTGCGTTCGAATGAACGTTTCGCTGTTCAGGTCGATCACATCCATATGCTCCTGCAGACTTTCGCGGTGAGCTTTCAGCCGATCGATTTCGCCGCTGATGTCCACGATCTGCTGGAAAATCATATCCAGCTGCGTGGCCTTCGTCTGTTCCTCCTGAATCTGCGCCAGCAGTTGCTTCTCTTCCTGATCAGCCGACTGAAATCTTTGGGTCCACCGAGCCAGCAAGGAACTGGCGAGGTAGTCACGAGTGGCTCCGACCAACTGAATCTGTTTGTTTTGCGAACTCTGCTGCAGGTAAGTGAGTGCCGATCGAATCTTGTTCTGCAAGTTCAGCACGTCGGCGTTATTGGGCCCCAGAATCTTCTGCAATCGAACCAGCTCTGCCTGGTCCTCGCGAATTTGTTCGTTAATCCGTGCGGCTTCCGTGGAGTTCTGATATCCGAGGCCAACACCGTTTTCCAGCATGCGGTCGCCGAGTTCTGCAGCGTATTGGCTGATGTCCTGACCACTACGAACAGCTTCTCTAAGTGCAATAAAATTCGCGGCAGCGTTGGCTTTTCTTTCCTGAGCGTCCGCATGCTTGGAAACCAGCGAGACAATCTTTTCTTTCCGAACATTGATCGCATCGGCACCGTCGGCGCCACCTACACCGATCAGATCTGGTGCCTGGGCTTTTAGTCGCTGACGTTCATCCTGCCGAACCAACAGTTCTGCATTCAGTTGCTCGATCTTCTGTTTTAGTGTGTCAAGATTCTGCGACGACGAGTTCTTGTTCACGCCATCCATGTAACTCTTGTAGCTGCTGAGTACGGCGTTTACGACGATGTATGCCACCTTGGGATCCCGCGAACGATACGACAGATCGAGGATATTCGTATTGAATGCAGCCGACACGGACAGCGATTTTTCAATCGCTTTGGCTGCTTCTGCATCGGTCATGTCCTTGAACGCCTCGCGGAATCGCTCGGGAATTCGAGCATAGGCGCCGCTCATGACTTCTTCGCTGGTCATCAGACGTCGAAACGTCGGCATCGCTCGTGAAGGATCGCTGGCAAGCCCCATTCCTTCCTGAGTTATCCCGGCACCGACCTGCACGATGTACAACGAAGCCTTTGATTCGTAAATCCGGGCCGCTGTCGCATAATAGACGGCTCCCAGAATTCCAGCGGCAACAAGGCAGGCCATCAGAATTCCGCTGCGCAACCGAACAGTTCGCAAAAAACGAACGACGGAATGCAACGTCGTTGCCAGTGCGTCCTGCGATCCACTCGGGATAGCAACAGCTTGTGTTTGAGGGGTCGTCATATTCTTCGGCTTCCTGCCGCTTTTCTTTTCAACCGTGAAACAAACGCTGAAAGTCGCCGAAATCACTTCCTCGGCAACTCAACCCTATCAGAACAGCCCCGCCGTACCGCTGACGCCGATGCGAATCAACTTCAGAGCTTCGAACAACACGGTGGTCGGTGTCTGCTCAACTGTCACTGTATCTCCGGGGCCGAGTCGGATGTTCGACTTGCCGCTGCGTTTGGCTTTGTGAAGACTTACTTCAATCACCGCAGGTTCCGAACTATTTGCAAGTGGCCGAATCACGAAAACGCGATCCGCCACCTGATTGCTGCGACCACCAGCCATTGCGATTGCCCCCAGGACAGTAAGGTCTTTGCCAACGGGAAATGGATAAGTATCCGGACGATTCACAAGGCCAGTGACATTGATCGGCGCGGGATCGCGTTTTTCCACCATGACAACGCCGCCATCGTGAACGTAATAGCTGTTCTCGGTGGAGGCGGTTGCGGATACCAGGTCGACAGAATAGGACGTCATGCCGCCGCCGCTTTCTGTTGCGTGGCTTGCCTGAGTCACACCAGATTCTCCCGGTCCAACATACGCCGGTGGAACGGAAGGAATCGTACTGGCCGGATTTCTGACGTCGACTTTCTGACCGGCATTCTCAGCCAAATCACCAGCTGCAGCAATCGCAGCAACGATGTCGCT
>CAYZYB010000294.1:0-6419 GCA_964481505.1 uncultured Planctomycetaceae bacterium
CTTCCTCAATCGGCCATTCCGTCACCAGAAAGAGAATGAGCACAACTAAGTTGACGCCCGGGAGAAGGGCACAAAATCCCCAAACTGGCGAAAACCCAACTCGGTGAGCGATGATCGCCCACGGAATCGCGCCCAGGACAATCACGGCCAGGATTGCCAGCAGAGTGGCTACATCAAATGAAAACATGCCTTACACTCCTCATGGAAGACGACAGCAGCCGGGGCTGCACGGTCCGGCTTCGGGCGGCGGACACGCTGGCCCGGCAATTGGAAGGGAACTTGCTGACGACACGCGAGCCGCCGAGGCACTCATCAGCTTCTGCAGTTGCTGCGACTTGCAGCCCGGGCACTCCGGCTGTTCAGTCGGGCCGACCAGCAGTTCAAATTCTCGTTCACAGTCTTCGCAATGAAATTCAAACAACGGCATTTCGGGGATCTTTTCAGGACAACAGAATAAGCGAACAGAACGACAATCGCACGCGGCATCAATCCTGCCCGTACCAGCCCTTCATCGTTTCTATGGTGCTGTCGCGTTCGTCTCGATTCGCAAATAAAGAATCGTCAGCATCCAGACGCACTTCGTATTTGCCTTCCACGTCGCAATCTTCGTTGCCGCAAAAGTGAGGAATGTCGGCGACCCAAACGATGCGAGCCAGCGGAACGTGTTTGTCATCGATCAGCGTGAAAATATCGGACAATGGTCTTTCTCCACGGGTATAAGTGAGCGGAGTAAAATTTTAGTCACACGCATTCACGGAAGAAAGGCAGATTCTGAAGCATGCGGCGGCTTTTGTGCCTAAGCCGGAACCGCAAGCTGGTCCATGATCCCGTTTAGAATGTGAATCGCTCGCTGACGATGACCATCGCGGACGGCACCGCGGCAGACGATTCGGTGAGCCAGCACTGGCCCGCACAGCTGCTTGATGTCGTCCGGAATCACAAAGTCGCGATCTTCCAGCAACGCCATCGCCTGAGCGGCCTTGTACAGAGTAAGCGCTCCACGAGTGCTCACACCCAGTGCCAGGTCGGCGTGGTTTCTGGTCGCCTGTACGATGTCGAGCATGTAGTCCGAAATCGATTCGTCGACTCGAACGTCAGCAACCCGCCGCTGCAGTGAGATCATCTCCTCAGCATCCGTGACAGCTTCGAGTTCGTCGGTTGGTTCTCCGTTGCGATGCCTGCTAAAGACTTCACGCTCTGTTTCACGATCCGGATAGCCAACTTCCAGGCACATCATAAATCGGTCCAGTTGATTCTCCGGCAACGGATACGTCCCTTCGAATTCAAACGGATTCTGCGTTGCGATCACCAAAAACGGCTCCGGCAGCGGAAGCGTTTCGCCTTCGATCGACACCTGCCGCTCACTCATCGCTTCCAGCAATGCACTTTGCGTCCGAGGTGTTGTGCGATTGATTTCGTCGGCCAGCAACACGTTGGTAAAGACCGGCCCTGCGCGGAATTCGAAGTCGCCGGTGTTGGGGCGATAAACGTTGGCGCCCAGAATGTCGCTGGGCAACAAATCGGGCGTAAACTGCAGCCGCGTAAAACGACAACCAAGGCTCTTCGCAAGAGCTCTGGCAAGCGACGTCTTGCCGAGTCCAGGGGCGTCTTCCAGCAGAACATGACCGCCAGCCAGCAGGGCGACAACGGCAAGTCGCACCGTGTCCTGTTTGCCGAGAACCGCCGATTCGACGTTTGATCGAATTCTCTGAATCGCATTTGAGGTCATAACCGCTGTGCTCATGACAGACTCCCACGTGGTTGTGATCACGCTGAATTCGCATCGCAAACGCCGGGTTGTGTCGCCCGACGCAAACAGTCGCGGAAGAATATCCGCATTGCGAATTCGTGATTCGGAACGAATGTTGATGTGTGTTTGGAGTACACACAAACAGAGTTATTCCACGCGGAAATTTGTTCACCCTTTTTCGACTGGTTGCGTTGAGTCTGTTGTTTTCTCAGCTGGCGATTCTGATTCCGCTTCGGTTGTTGCTGCATCCTTTGCTTCGGCCTGTTCACTCGCTGAAGTTTCGCCTGCGGGTTTTGCCGTTGGCTTTTCGTTTGCTGCCGGCACTTCTTCTTTTGGTGGACTATAGACACCGGAATCGTACTTACCCCAAAATTCCGCCGCGCTTTGTCTCGGGTTGCCTTCCATTGTTGTGAGTATGTCGCGAAGTGATGGCATGTTTCGCAAATTTTCGATGCCAGCCGTGATGTTTTGTGGGGTGAGCGTGATTCGTTCCAGTTTCAGATTTTTCAACGGCGAAACATCAGTGATGGGAGTGTTGGCGATGTTAAGCCGCCGCAATGTTGACATCATCGCGAGTGGTTCCAACGTGGTGACTTTTGTATCTTCGATGTCGAGACTCACCATGGTCTTACCTGTGAGTGGTGAGATGTCGGTCACTCCAGTCCCAGGAATCCACAGGGTTTTCAGTGGAAGGTCGACTACAGCTGACAGATCGTTGATGGCCACGTTCTTGAGATTCAGTTCTCGAATCGGCATGCCTTTCAGCATCGACAAATCGGTGACGCCGGTTTCCTGCAACTGCAGAACCTCCAGCTGCATCCCTTTGACAGCGCTGAGATCTGAGACTTTGGTGTTCTCTAAAATTAACGTCGACAGTGGCATTCCTTCGATGGCGGAAACGTCTGTCACGTCACACATGCCGAGGTCCAGGAATCTCAACGGCAGTCCCTTCAGTGCCGAAATATCCTTCACACCGGCCTGAAACAAATGGGCTTCCACAATGTCACTGCCGACACGTTCGAACTTCGCTCGCTCGTTCGCTCGCAGACTTTTCCGAAGCTCACGCGCCGTCAGAATGGGCGGATCATCCGACGGTTCCGCAGACATAACGGGCGGTGCTTCTTCTTTGGCCGTCGTCGATTCCGTCGCAGTGCCTCCACATCCGGCTAAGGCAACGGTTGTGACCGTGAAGAGAAAAAGTGTCAGATGCCGTGTCATTTTTGAAGCCACTGCTGAGCCAGTTGAGTGAAGCGTTCACCGCGTTCACGGAAATCTTTGAACCAGCCATAACTGGCACAACCGGGAGACAACAGCACGATACTGCCTTGTGGCGCAACTTCAACCGCCAGCGAAAACGCGTTTTCAAAGTCATCGGCAATCCGTACGACAGGGCCTTGCTGTGATGAAGAAAGACCTTCCAGCTGTCGTTGTAATTCGTGAGCCGTCGCACCAATAAGCACCGCGCCGCAGGCACGCTGATGAATGGTTTCGGCCATAGCGCTCAGGTCGACGCCCTTGTCTGAACCGCCGGCGATGATCACGCACGGTTGTGAAAACGACGTCAGCGCCGCGACGGCAGATTCCGGAGTCGTTGCCAGCGAGTCGTTGTAAAAACGAATGCCCCGGTCATTCGATACTTCATCCGACACCACCGGAGCAACCAACTGCAAACGGTGCGGCAACCCTTTGTAGTTGGTCAGCACGTTGGCAAACTCGGCTGGGTCCGCTCCCAAACACCACGCGGCACACGCGGCAGCGGTTATGTTGTGCCGATTATGAACGCCGGGAAGCGTCGCTGGTGCATCCATCCGCACCGCGTCTTCGAATCGCCCCCGCCGCAAAATTAGCGAACCATCTTCCCAGAACGCTCCGTCTTCGCCCTGGTCGCTGCCCCCAAACTGCAGCCGCTGCCCACGCACTCGCCAAGGCGAAAGCGACATGCCGCCATCGATTTCGTTATCTTCCAAATCGTTCGGCAGTATCGCAAAGTCCTCTCGCGTCTGGTGTCGCAGGATCTGCTGTTTGGAAATGCGGTAGTGGTCCAAAGACGGATGCCAGTCGAGGTGATTCGCCGCAAAGTTTGTCACGACAGCAACGCGCGGTGAGAATTTCGTCGATGCAAGATAGTGCAGTTGGAAGCTGCTGAGTTCCAGGACCACAACATCGTTCTTGTGAATTTCAGCAACGCACGGAAGCAGGCTGTTGCCAATGTTACCGCCGAGCCAGGCATTACTCCCACGTTCTTTTAAATGTGAAGCCAACAGCTGTTGTGTGAGCGCGGCCGTTGTCGACTTTCCGTTGCTGCCGGTAACAGCCACGACCGAAGCAGCATTGTGTTTCAGAAACAATTCGATTTCACTGATGATGGCCGCGCCGGAGTCACGGCATCGCTGAATCACATCTGAATCAGGCTTCACCGCAGGATTCACGACGATCATGTCCGCCCGCTCGAATGCTTCGTAAGGATGTCCGCCCAGATGAACAGCTTCAAACGAAACGTCGTCGACTTCCGCCAGAGCCTGCTGCAGTTGTTCCTCGTTGCGAAGATCTGTCAACGTAACAGCAGCCCCACGTTCCGCCAGAAAGCGTGCCGCCGCGGCCCCGCCACCAAATGTGCCAAGCCCCAGGATTGTTACCCTGATTCCTTTGTAACTGTTGACGGAAGATTGCTCAGAGAACATGAATGGGAATACTAAAAACTCGTGAAACGCCTATGGTACAAAACCATGCCAGGAACTGCTCCTGTCGTTGCCGGCTTTCGTGCGACGTTGCCTCGACAGCATGTGACCGAATTGGAAACGAGCAACAAATCACAATCGTGGCATAAGGCCGAGGGGCAACTCCCTTTGACGAAACCGTGGACGCACGTTTTCGAAGTGACAGCCTATGATTGCTACGGCCGGGAGAGCGCGGACTGACACTCAGCGTGCTTAGCAAGCCAAACGTGTTAACGAGCGTTTTCGTCAATAGATCGAAGGGCGAACAGGAACACGAGAACAGCTATCGGTGCGAGGGCAACAAACACAACGGCGGCGATGAACAAGGCCAATACAAGAATCAGAAAATAGGCGAGTATCAACATTGTGGTACATTCCAAAAGCAGGACAATCGCACGTTCAAACCGCCTGAAAGGCTGGCAGAATGCCTTTGAGTTTGCCCAAACCCCATCCTGCGATGAGCCGTTTTCCTCGAACGTTGTCTTTGATCGTAATGTCCGCCTTCAGAATTGAGAGTGCGAGCTATGTAAAGAGGGAAGTAATTTCCGGCCCGTTTCCCTTTCTGTATGCGACTGCTGTCTACCGCAAACCACGCGGTCACCTGTCTTGCTGTGTCGTGCTTCTGATGGCCAGCATCAGGTATGCCAAAAACTGTGAGCGATGAGCATCGATGGGTATAAGTCGATTCTCATAAACAACTTAAGCTCCGGATGCCAGCCCAGCTGGTCCTTCGGGCCGAAATACGGGATCAACCCGGCAACACCATGGTATGTCCGCCGCTGGAAGGTGTTCGTAACTTAAAAAAGGCCCATAACTTGTGGCTGATGTGGCCTTCCGGCATCGTTGTTTCGCGAAAGCAACAGATACATCAAAGTACCAGCCTTGCGATTCCGATTTGAATTGTCATTGATTCGGTTGACGACGGTCAGGATTCAACCATAATCCCTGCCTCGCTGGTTTCGGAACCGACGAAAAACAACTATATTTCCGTTCTGTAGTTTGCAGAGCGGCAAAATTGCGGATGTAGCTCAGTGGTAGAGCACCACGTTGCCAACGTGGCTGTCGAGGGTTCGACTCCCTTCATCCGCTCTTTTTTTATGGACTGAGGTTGCCTCAAACGCTTTTCAGGCGATTGTCAGTCGAATAAAACGAGGGCCCAGGGCATAACAGATACCAAGCTCTGTCGTTCTGATCCCTGTCAAGGTCACGAAAGGTCATCACCTTTCATTCACAGGCTGAAAATGATCAGCATCGGTAGAAGGTTGAAGTAATGAGCGTTGATGAAGATAACGCCACAGCAGGCGGTGAAGCAACGGCTGTTGAAGAGCAGGATCAGGAGCGACTGAATCTGACTGTCGAAATCGAAGACATCGGACCATGCCGCAAACATGTGGCTGTTACGGTGCCTCAGGCAGATATCGAAACACTGCGAAACAGTTCTCTTGATGAGTTTTCCGACCAGGCAGAAGTTCCTGGGTTTCGCATCGGTAAAGTGCCCCGCACGCTGCTGCAGAAACGATTTAAGTCGGAACTTTCTGATCAGATCAAACAGAAGGTGCTGCTGCAAAGCCTGGAACAGATGTCGGACGAGAACGATATCGATCCCATCAACCAGCCGGACATCGATGTCGATAGTCTGGATATCCCGGACACCGGTGACTTCCGTTACGAATTTGATGTGGAAGTGCGTCCCGATTTCGAAGTGCCTGACTACAAGGCCTTCAAGATCGATCGACCATCAGGCGATGTGTCAGACGATGAGTTCGCAGCATTCAAGGAGCAGTTCCTGGAATCCTATGCGACGCCACAAAAAGTAGAACGAGCAGCCGCAGCTGGCGATGCCGTTGTGTGCGACGTTAAGTTCACTCACGATGGCAAAGAAATTCGAGAAAGCGAAGCACAGTCACTGCGTCTGCGTTCGACGCTGCGATTTCAGGATGCGGTCCTCGAAG